>NZ_JAYRLZ010000360.1:0-3627 GCF_041904975.1 Chitinimonas sp.
CTGGTGTGGTGGAACACGCCGGCTTCAACCGCCTCGGCGAACTGCAGGGCATGGCGGGTGCCGTTGACATTGGCTTCTACCTGCTCCTCCGCCGTGGCTTTCAGGTCATACAGGGCGGCCAGATGGAAGAAGTGCTTGATCTTGCCCTTGAGTTCGGCAATATCCTTGGCAGCCACTCCAAGCTTGGGCTTGCCCAGCTCGCCCACCACGGCAATAACCCGTTCGCCGTCCTTGCCCCAGCGCTGCTTGATCGCTTCGAATTTCTCCAGCGAATCCTTGCGCACCAGCGCATAGATCTTGCCCTTGCGCTGCTGCAACAAGGTCTGCACGAGGTTGTTGCCGATAAAACCGGTGGCACCGGTTACGAAATAAGTCATTGGGCCCTGCTCCTCGTTGTTTGAAAGTGAGTCCGAAATCGGGTTGACGTGCCCGTAAGCCGCACCAGTGCTGGCGTGCGCGAATAGCCTGTGTTCTATAATCCCCGGACGGTTTACGTCAAGCGAGCAACCGTCAGGTCATGCACAACCACCACAGTCTTTATCAAGGGTAGACGCCATGTTGTTGAATTTATTCGGTTCTGGCCGCGAGGCAATGTCGGCAGTCGATACCGCCTGGCTGCGCATGGATCGCCCCACCAATCTGATGGTGATCACCGGCATCATGTTTTTTGACGAGCCGGTCGACTTTGCAAGGCTGCGCCAGGTCCTGCAAACGCGGCTTTTACGCCACGCCCGCTTCAAGCAAAGAGTGGTGCGCAATGGCACCGGCGCCTCCTGGGAAAACGATCCGGACTTCGATATCGATAACCACTTTCATCAGGTGGCGCTGCCGGGCAAGGCGGGTAAGGCGGAGCTGCAGGATTTTGTAAACGAACATATCTCCACCCCGCTGGACTTTGGCAAGCCGCTGTGGCAATTCCATATGGTGGAGGATTACCAGGGCGGCTCGGCCTTGGTGGCACGTATCCACCATTGCATTGGCGATGGCATAGCGCTGATCCAGGTCTTGCTTGGCCTGACTGACAAAAAGGCGGAGGGCGAGGATAGCGAGCCGGCAAAGAAGCCGAAATTCCTCGCCGGCGAGCGCGAGCCCGATGACCCCTTTATGCGCATGTACAAGCCGGTGGCGAAGATGTATGCCGGCATGCTCAAGAGCTACGGCAAGCTGCTCGGCACCGGCTATGGCCTGATGATGAATCCGGCCAAGATCGGTGAATATGCCAGCACCGGACTCGATATCACCGCTGGCGTGGCCAAGCTTGCTGCCATGTCAGCCGACCCGCGCACCAAGTTCAAGGGCAAGTTGTCCACGGCCAAGCGTATCGCCTGGTCCGAGTCGCTCCCCCTGTCCGAGGTCAAGCATGTCGGTAAGGCCCTGGGCTGTTCGATCAATGATGTGTTGCTGTCCTGCGTGGCCGGCGCCTTGCGCGCCTATCTGATCGACAAGGGCCAGAATGTCGATGGCCTGGTGATCCGCGCCTCGGTGCCGGTCAATCTGCGGCCGGAAAGCAAGCTGGACCGGCTGGGTAACTATTTCGGCCTGGTGTTCCTGCCGCTACCGATCGGCATCGCCAACCCGATCGAGCGGGTTTATGAGGTCAAGCGCAGCATGGAAGAGATCAAGGGCGGCTACGACGCAGTGATCACCCTTGGCCTGCTCAGCGTGGTCGGCGCCTTGCCCAATGCCGTGGAGCAGCCAGCCATCGAGTATTTCAGCACCAAGTCCACGGCGGTCATGACCAATGTACCCGGCCCGCGCGAGCCGATCTATCTGGCCGGTGCCAAGGTGGCCGACTTGCAGTTCTGGGTGCCGCAATCGGGCGAGATCGGCATGGGGGTTTCCATTCTGTCTTACAACGACCGGGTGAACTTCGGCGTGATGACCGACAAAAAGCTGGTTGCCGAGCCGGCCAAGATCATCGAGCGCTTTGGTATGGAATTTGAAAAACTGGTGATGGCCACCTTGCTCAGCGTGCTCGATTGCCCGCCTGACCCCGAATTGGCGGAGCTGCATCTGGGCATGCTGAGAATGCAGTCACGACAGGCAAATTGATCTGTTCGTAGCAATAACGCGGGAACACGAGGGCGGGCGAAGATACGACCGGTATCTGTCGCCTTCCAGCGACGCGCTTCAGGTCTTGAAATAGGCAATCATCTCGCGCAAGTCACCTGCCTGGTCGGTCATGGCCGTGGCAGTGGCTGACAATTGCTCGGCGGCGGCAGCGTTTGACTGCATGGACAGACTGATCTGGGTAATACCGGAGTGGATCTGCTCGATACCATTGGTCTGGTCGCTGCTTGCTGCAGAAATTTCCTGTACCAAGGCGGCAGTCTTGCGGATGCTGGGCACCATCACGTCAAACAAGGCGCCGGCCTGGTTCGCCAGTTGCACGCTTTCGTTGGCCAGTTCGCCAATTTCACGCGCGGCGCTCTGGCTGCGCTCGGCCAGTTTGCGCACTTCCTGCGCCACCACCGCAAAGCCCTTGCCATGCTGGCCGGCACGCGCGGCCTCGATGGCGGCGTTGAGGGCCAGCAGATTGGTCTGGTAGGCAATATCGTCGATCACACCAATGCGCTGGGCGATCTGGTTCATGGCAACCACGGTGCGCCGCACCGCTTCGCCGCCGGACTCGGCTTGCTCGACATTCTGGTTCGCAATCGAATCGGTGGTACGGGCATTGTCGGTATTCTGGGTGACCGATGCCGTTACCTGTTCCATCGAGGCACTGGTTTCCTCGACGCTGGCAGCCTGGGCGGAAGATGCGGCAGAAAGCGACAGGGCAGCGCCGCTGATTTGCGCCGCAGCATCACTCACCGTTTCGGTCGAGGCTCGTACCTTGCGAATGACGGTGGCCAGAGTCTCCACCATGCGACGGGTCGCGTCGCCAAGCTGGCCCAATTCATCGCGACTGGTTTGTGGCAGCTGCACATCGAGATGGCCTTGCGAGATATCGGCCAGAGCGGCATTGACGCCTTGCAGCGGGCGGATCACAAAGGCGCGCAGCGCCAGCGAAAGAGCAATCACCAGCAATAGGTCCAGTGAAATGATCTGCGCCAGCACTACATAAAGATTGCGCTGTAGCTGTTCCTCGATATCGGAGTTGCTGATCGATACTTCCACCTTGCCGACCAAGCGGGTGGCGCCATTGGCGGTGTAGCGCAATTCGGCCGGATAGCGGCTATCGGCTTCGCCAGCGCGCAATGGACTGGTATCGACACGGCCGGCTGCATCGCGGTGCAGGGACAGGAACACTTTATCTTCGGCGCTTACGCTGATGCCACGGATAAAACCGCGATTGATCTCGGAGCGGACAATGCTGTCGGCCTGAGTGGCGTCGAAATTCCACACAGCAACCGGCAGCGATTGCGACAGGCGATCAAGTATCTGGCTGATCGCTTCCTGCCGGTCATGGCGCATTTGTTGGGCGCTGCGGTTGTAATTGACGATGCCGAAGGTCGACAGGACCAGGGTGACGATCGCCACAAACAAGATATTCAGCTTGGTGCTGATGCTTTTGAAGTCGAACACGGTCAGCCCTGCTTGTGTTTATCCAATCGTTCCATGCTAGTCCAGTAAATACGCAGGCCCAAGCAGCCAGCTGTGTTTGTGTGGCGATAAACCGCTTGA
>NZ_JAYRLZ010000044.1:0-20881 GCF_041904975.1 Chitinimonas sp.
GAGAGGCACCGCGCACCGACAAATCGAAGGCATACACCTGGTAACGCACCTGCAGCGCGCCACGCGCCGGCGCGGCTTGCCAGCTTGCCTTGTCCAGTTTGACCAGCGGCACGCTGCCCTCATCGTCAAATGCCTCGATCTTGACGATATGGCGAGCGAATTCACGAATCAGGTAGGAGCCGGGTATCCACACCGGCAGGCTGAAGCGCTGTCCGGCACGATCCGGGTTGTCGACGGTTATAGACACGTCGAACAGATGGGCTTCGGGGGAAATCGGGGAAATCTGGTAGCTGATGGCCGGCTTCATGGACAAATAAACCACATGGGAAGGGAATCGGATCAAGGGCGTCAGTTTACGCGCTCCATCCGGACCGGCCAAAGGAATTCGCGCCAAACGGCAGGCAAATCCTGCCCTTGTCCCTGTTGCCATTTTGCCGCACTGCCCATGCAGCTGCTGCAACATCACCCGCAGCCATGTTCAAATCAGACATTGCTAATACGCCAAGGCATGACCAGACATGTCTTGGTTTACCCGTATCGGTCTGCTACATCGGGTAAGTACGGCTTAACGCAGCATTTCAGGAAGGATGCATCATGCTCAACCGGCTTTCGGTCATCCAACGTATTGCAGCAGGTTTTCTGGTGGTAACCGGCTTGCTGCTAGCGGTGGGGCTGACCGGCCTGCTCGGGCAGTCGCGCATGAACAGCAGCCTCAGCAATGTCAGCGATGCCACCCAGCTGCGCATCTATAGCCAGTCGGTCACGGTTGCCCTGCTGGAAGTCGGGCGCCTCGCCGACACCTATCATGCCAGCCGCGATCCGGCCGAGCTCGCGCCGCTGGAGAAACACTATGCCGATACCAGCAAGCGAATTGCCCAACTACGAGGCGATCTGCAGGCTCTGGGCGGCGCAGATAGCGAGCTGGCAGGCGCCACCCGCAGTTTCGGTGAGGACATCGGCGCGGTACAGCGTGCTGCCGAATCCATGATGGCTACCCATAAGCAATTTGCCGAACTGCAACCTCAGCTGAAGAAGAAACGCAGCAATCTGGAGGATACCGCCGATGAGCTGGATGGCCTGCTGGCCGATGCACTCGATGGCCACAAAGGTAATGACGCCAGTCTCGCCGAGCTACGCAAGAAGGTGAAGGCTGCGGTATTGGTCTCAACGGGCGCACTTCAACAGAGCAAGCTCGAATCCGCCCGTATTGCCGCCAAGGACATCGAGCCGGTTGCCGAGACCATCAAGCGTGCCGCGGGTGATGTCGGCTCAGGCAAAGGCATGGACGAGATCAGCGCCAAGGTGGCCGACTATCTGAAAGTACTGACCGGCGATGGCGCCCTGCTGCCTACCTATGTGAAGTCGCTTGAATTCGACGCCGAATCGATGAAGTCGCTCGGTGCATTGAACAAGGCAATCGATGCATCGCGCCAGCATCTTGATGCGATCAATTCGGTGGCAGCCAGCAAGGTGACTGCCGCTCGTGACGCGGCACAAACCGCCAGTCGCGCCGGCATGTTCGGCATTGTGCTGATGAGTCTGGCTGCGCTTGCCATTGCCGCCTTTATTGCGCTGTGGGTCACCAATAGCATCCGCCGCCCCCTTGCCAATGTGGTGGCGCAACTCAAGCGCATCGCCCAGGGCGATATGACACAACGTGTACAAATCACCACCCATGACGAGTTCGGCGATCTGGCGCGCTGGACCAATGATCTGACCGACCGCCTGCGCGCCACCCTGGTCGATATTGCCAGCGATGCAATCAAGCTGGCCGAAGCGAGTGAGCACGCCGCCAATATCACCGAGCAGACCAGTGCCGGTATCGATAACCAGAAGCGCCAGACCGATGTGATGGTGCGGGAAGTGACCGAAATGAGCGAAAGCGTCGCCCAGGTAGCCAGGGGCGCCGAGCAATCGCTGGCGGAGATACGCGCAGCACGCGAAGTGGCCGAGCGCGGCCAGGGGGTGATCGAGTCGAATATCGAAACCATCGAAGGGCTCGCCAGCAATATCGAGTCGGCCTCTGCCGTGGTGACCCGGCTAGACGGCTACAGCAAGGACATCGGCCGCATCCTGACCGTGATTGGCGATATTGCCGAGCAGACCAACTTGCTGGCCCTCAATGCCGCGATCGAAGCCGCGCGCGCCGGTGAGCAAGGGCGTGGCTTTGCCGTGGTCGCCGATGAGGTACGCACTCTGGCCAGCCGCACCCGCCAGTCGACCGGAGAAATCCAGACGGTGATCGAGCGACTGCAGCAAGGGGTAAAGGATGCCGTCACCGTCATGGGCAAGAGCAAGAGCGGCACTGCCGCCAGTGTGGCCCAGGCCGGCGAGGCCGGCCGCGCCCTGTCGGCAATTCTGGACAGCATGCGCCAAGTCGACGCACGCAGCGATGAAATCGCCCGCGCAGCCGATGCACAGCACAGCACCACCCAGCAACTGCAACAAGGGGTGGTCGGCATCAGCGAAATTGCCGAACAGTCCGCCATTGGCGCCAATCAGACTGCCGCATCGAGCCGTGAGCTATCCAAACTTGCCGAGCGGCTGCAGCAACAGGTTTCACAATTTCAAGTCTGAGCAGATAATGGCGGCTGTTTGCCTGGCGCCACCCGGTTTTACCTTTTGAGGATTTCAAATGAAGCTTCGCGCATCACTCTGTCTGTTGTCGTTGTTGATTGTCGGCTATGCCAAAGCGGATGAAGATATCCAGCGCTTGTGCGAATACACCAAGGTGGATGACCGCAGCAGCCTGCGCCGCAAGCTCGATGATGCGAGCATTGATCTACGCCATAGCTATGACGACATCCGTTGCGGTGGCGAAAACCTGCTGCGCTATGCGGCGCTCAATGGTGCGCTGGAAAGCGCCACCTTCATCATCAGCAAGGTGGGCAAGCGCTCGGTCAACGACGCAGGCAAGGACGGCATGAACGCAGTGCAGTGGACCGAAAAGAAAATGGACGGTGCCGACGGCGCCACCAAGACCAAGATGAAGGCAGTGCTGGACCTGATGAAGTCCAAGCAGTAAACGCCTCAATACAAAAACGCCAGTCTTTCGACTGGCGTTTTTGTTTGCCCAACCGCTAGAGATCAGCTGATGCTGACTGCCGCCGTGTCTTTCAACACCGTGGCAGTGACGGTACGCGCCACCACGGCAGCAGGCGCATTGCCACCTACCAGACGATTGACCTGGCGGAACTCGCAGCTGAGCTTGTCCGCAGTCAGGGTGACCACGGCATAGCCCTGCGCATCAGTATTGGCCAGCTTGATCCATGGGTTGCTGTTCAGACCGGCCAGTTGCTGCGCCAGCGGCAGAAGCTGCCCAGTGAAGCCGGCATCAGCCTGCAAGCCGGCCAGTACTGCCGCTGTCGTCGCATCGAGCTGCGCTTCCGGCACACCCTTGGCTGCCAGTGCGCCACGAACCTGCACCTTCACCTGCTCTGCCAACGAAGCAGCGGTCGGTGCTGCCTTGGCCATGGTGTAATCGAGCAAGTTCACGTTCACCGCGATGCTACCGATGCCGGGCACCGGAATGGTCAAGGGGTAATAGACCAGGGTGGACAGGCTTTGCGACAGCGAACCCACCGCCGATGACAGGTAGGAGAAGAAGGAGTCGGAACTGATACCGGCGGTGACCAGATCGACCATGGTGGGCGTACCACCATTGGCCGCATCGAAGTCATCGCTGACCGTGCCGGCAAAGAAGGAGTGGATATCACCGGTCACCGCCACCACATTCTTGATGCCATTGTCTTTCAAATGCTTCATCAAATGCTTGCGCTCGGCGTTATAGCCATCCCACTGATCGGCATTGAGGACAAACTTGGCAAAGAACGGCGCCAAGGAAGCCTGCATGCCCGAGGCAGCAACAAACTGCGATTTGGCCTTGTTGGTAGCGACATCAGGCTTGATAAAGCCGAATGCGATCACCTGGGCACCTGCACCGGCCTGGGCCTTGCTACCCGCCCCTGCGGCGCCGGCAGCCGCCGAGAATGCAGCAGCGGCGAGACCTGCTTGTTGTGCCGTCAGACCGGCAGCGACAGCAGCCGCTGTAGCATTGCCGCCCGATGCGGCTGCGCCGGCAATGGCAACCGCAGCAGCCGCAGCACTGGCTTGGCTCGCACCTGCCGTAATGGCGGCAACCAGGGCGCTCGCCACGGCGATATTGCCGCCGGTGGAACCGGCGGCCTCGCCGATCTTGCCGGCAAGGCCGGTAACCGCTTGCAGCGCCAGCAGAGTTGCAATGGCATTGCTGCCATCCACGCCCATGCGCAGCAGCGAAACTTCATTGCCCCACAATTTCCAAGTGGCGGTGGATGCCTTCATGGTGTTCTTCCACCACTCGCGCTGGGTGCGGCCAAGCATCGATACGCCGCTGAGCGGATCGGCCGTGCCGGCGCCACCGGCCATCTTCAGCGCCTCGGCGCCCGATAGCGTGTCTTGCGGCACCATATAGCGTGCACCAATCGAGCCTACGGCCTGACCGGTCAGGGGATTGGTCGCCGCTTCCGGAATGATATGGTCATCGCGGTACAGGCGTTCATCGGTCATCACAAGATGTGCGAGCTTGCCAAAGCGGAAATCGCGATAGATCTGGATGGTATTGATGCCGGCACCATTATCGAGCACCACATCGGCCGGCATGAATTCGAACCAGGCCTGATTGGCGTTGCGACGACGGGCAGGCTGGTGGACATTGTCACCACCGGCAGCACTGATACTGCCATTGTCATACGTTTCAGCGTCCTGCCAGCAATCATCCGAGAATTCATGGTCATCCCAGATCGGGATCATGGCAAAGCGTTCATGCACAGCTTGCAAGCGGCTATCGGTGCGGTACTTCTTGTACAGATAGCGATAGTCGGCCAGGGTGGTGGCGTAGTTGCCGCTACCGCCAGCATTGGGCGTGCCATCCGGCAGCTTCAGTGCGCCATGGCGGCTTTCCACCGCGCCAACCTGGAAGCTGGCGCCCACCGTTTCGTAGATATAGTCGCCCAAGTGGACCAGGAAGTCGGGGTTCTCGCTATTGGCAATCTGCTCGAAGGCGCCCCAGTGGTTGATGCTCCAGTCCTGGCAGGTAAGGAAGGCAAACTTCAGCTGTGTGACATCGGCATCCTGCGCCGGCGCTGTCTTGAAGCGGCCCACCTTGGAGCGGACGTCGCCCGCGACAAACTGGTAGAAATAGGTCTTGCCGGCGGCAAGGCCGGTGATCTTGTGGCGGACGGTATTGTCGTACTGGGCATAGCACGGCACGGTGACGTCCTGCAGCAGATTGCCGACCAGGGCAGCATTGCTACCCAGCGCTGCGCTGTTGTCGGCATCGGTCAGCAATACACGGACCGACAGATTGACAGCTGCACCGCTCGTTACATCATCGGACGCGCTCGGCACCACACGGGTCCACAGCAAGATGCTGTCAGGGCGTGGATCGCCCGATGCCACGCTCTGCGGAAACTTCCAGCCGGCACCACTGGCGCCTGGCGCCGCAGGTCCGGATGTGGCTGGCACGCCATCACCGGCACAGCCGGCGAGACCACCCGCTACCGTCGATACGGTTACAAAGCTGCCAATCTTCAGAAACTGCCGTCTATCCATTGTCCACTCCTTATCATCATTGTTGGCGGGTCATGCCCATGCGGACACGACTGAGCCCTCGAATCAACAACCGGCCGCAGTGCGCCCGGCCAACCTAGCTGTGTGTGATGCGCGCTTGAGGTAGTCGGCGTCGCAGGCAGCAAACCCCAAGCGCTTGCTCGACGAAGGGCGATACTCTATCAGCGCGCCATGTCAGGCAAGTTGCAATCCATATGCGATGCACAGGCACGCTGCCTCAATCACCCTGTTTGCGCTCGAACAGATGCAGCTGGCGCCGCCACTTCTTGGTCGGGCGCCCACGGCTTTCCGGCAGGTCGAACACCGGCGCCAGTGAATTTTCCTCGCGCCGTCTGGCTCGCGCGGCGATGCTGGCTTCGGTTTCGCCATACAGCTGTTGCGCCACAGAAGCCGGGCCACGCATGGCCGACAGGGCTAGCACCGTGATCTCGAATTCCTCGGCGGATGTGCGTATACGCAACAGATCGCCCACCGCCGGATGGCGCGAGGGCTTCGCCCGGTCGCCGTTGACATGGACGTGACCCGCGCCGATCGCCTCCGCAGCAAGGCTGCGTGTCTTGAAGAAACGTGCCGCCCACAACCACTTGTCGAGGCGAACCGGATCGTCGGCCGCCACCGCTTTGCCTTTTCCGGGCATGCTCAGACCAGATCAGCCGGCGGTGCGTCAGATACCGAGCCGGTCAACGCCGGGTTGAAACGCATTGTCTGGCCGCGCACATCCGCGCTGGCCGGGCCGACCAACCACAGGAAAGGCTGGGCCAGCTCGCTCGCCGCCGGCAGGCTGCTACGTTCTTCACCGGGATGGGTCTTGGTACGGAACGGGCTTTGCACCGGGCCGGGCACCAACAGATTGATACGCGGCATGGGCGCAGCATCCCATTCATCAGAGGCCACTGCCACCATTGCAGCCTGGGCTGCGCGGGTATTGGCAAACCCGCCCCAGTAGGCTTTTGCATCGAATGCATGTTGCTCGCCCACCATGACCACACTGGCGTCTTCGGAGCGCTTCAGCAAGGGCAGGCAAGCGCGGGTGATGGCAAACGGCGCCGCGACATTTACCCGGTACATATCGACCCACTCTTCCAGTTTCTGACTGGTAAGGGCAGACAAATGATTAAAGCCATTGGCGCAATGGATGATGCCATCGAGGCGATCGAATTCCTTCCAGATAAGGTTGGCCAGGTTCACGCAGTCCTGATCCGTCATGCTGGCCAGATCAACCGGTATGGCCGCCGGCCTTGCGCCGCCCGCCGCCTCGATTGCATCATAAACGCGGCGCAGCTTCTTTTCGTTGCGCCCAAGCAGCACTACGGTGGCGCCGTGCGCAGCGCAGGCGCTGGCAGCCACTTCACCCAAACCCTGGCCGGCCCCCGTCACCAGAATCACTCGATCCTTCAAATAATCGGGGGCGGGAATGAAGTTGTGCCAAGGGTGCATGTCAGAATTGGGCGGGAGAGTTCGACGAAGTCGAGGATTCTATCACGGCTGTTTTCGCTTACTTTCAGCGCCAGCCCAAGCGCCACATGGCGCTTCCAACCAGCGGAGAGCCGCAGCATGGCCAAAATCAGCAAGACCGACGCCGAATGGCGCGCCCAACTCGACCCAGTGCAGTACCGGGTTACCCGTCACGCCCATACCGAGCCGCCATTCAGTGGCATCTATTGGGATACCACTACCGACGGTATCTATCGCTGTATCTGCTGCCAGACGCCGCTATTCGAGTCCGGCAGCAAGTTCGATGCAGGCTGTGGCTGGCCGAGCTTCTGGCAAGCCCTGCCCGGCGTGGTGAATGAACGCACCGATCTCAGCCATGGCATGGTACGCACAGAAATTTTGTGCGCGGTGTGCGATGCCCACCTCGGGCATGTGTTTCCCGATGGACCAGGCCCGGATGGATTGCGCTATTGCGTGAATTCCGCGTCGATCGACCTCGACGCAAAATAGACAGCCCCCAGTCTGCCCTACTGCTCGGCAATCGGGGTCGACTTGCGTTGATAGCGTCGCAACTCGTCCAGCACCTCATTGCCGTTTGCTTTTTTTGCACCAGTGACACGATGTGGAATCAGGCTGCCGGTGGTGTATTCCAGCTCGTCTTCCGCTTCCTGTATCTCGGTGAACTTGTTCGACTGCATATGCGCGCAGCCAAACAACAGCGGTAAGGCACCGAGCAATAATCGTTTGAACATCATGCTTATCCTCCTCGCACCTACTGCCGAACTCGGCAGCAGACCAGATGATTAGCAAAAATTTACACATCTGACAATCGCGATAACGCTTGGCGCTTCAGTCGCCACCACGTTTACAGGCCATTGCCGCAGCACCGCCAGCCGAAACGGGAGCCAGATGGACCGCAGGCCTGGCTCAAGCCTGCCTGCAGTCCATACTGCCCATCGGCCGCTTAGCTTGCGTAAACCGGGAAGCGGCTGGTCAAGGCATGAACCTTGGCCTTGACCGCTGCCAGATTGGCTTCATCGGCCGGATTGTCGAGCACATCAGCCACCAGATTGGCGACGAGGACTGCCTCTTCTTCCTTGAAACCACGGGTGGTAATGGCCGGCGAGCCAATACGGATACCGCTGGTGACAAAGGGGCTTTCCGGGTCGTTCGGGATCGAATTCTTGTTGACGGTGATATGGGCAAGACCCAGTGCGGCATCGGCTGCCTTGCCGGTAAGACCCTTGGGGCGCAGGTCGACCAGGAACACATGGCTTTCGGTACGGCCCGACACGATGCGCAGACCACGCTCGGCCAGGGTTTTCGCCATAGCGGCGGCATTGGCCAACACCTGCTGCTGGTATTGCTTGAATTCCGGTTGTAGCGCTTCCTTGAAGGCCACGGCCTTGGCGGCAATCACATGCTCGAGCGGGCCGCCCTGCAGGCTGGGGAACACATTGCTGTTGAGGCTCTTTTCGAACTCGGCCTTGGCGAGGATCAGGCCACCACGTGGACCTCGCAGGGTCTTGTGGGTGGTGGAGGTAACAAAGTCGGCATGCGGCACCGGATTCGGGTAGACGCCGGCAGCGATCAGGCCGGCATAGTGGGCCATATCCACCATGAAATACGCGCCAACCTTTTTGGCGATCTGGCTCATCCGCTCGAAATCAAAGCGCAGGGCAAACGCCGAAGCGCCGCCAATGATCAGCTTGGGCTTGGTTTCCGTCGCCACCCGCTCCATCTCGTCGTAGTCGATCTCTTCCTTTTCGTTCAGGCCGTAGGCAACGATATTGAACAGCTTGCCGCTCAGATTGGCCGGCGAGCCATGAGTCAGGTGACCACCGTGCGCCAGATTCATGCCCATCACCGTGTCGCCAGGCTTGAGGATGGAGAAATACACCGCCTGATTGGCTTGCGAGCCGGAGTGCGGCTGCACATTGGCGTATTCGGCGCCGAACAGTTGCTTGACGCGATCGATCGCCAGTTGCTCGACGATGTCGACATATTCGCAGCCACCGTAAAAGCGCTTGCCCGGATAGCCTTCGGCATACTTGTTGGTCAGCTGCGAGCCTTGGGCTTCCATTACCGCCGGGCTGGTGTAGTTTTCCGAGGCGATCAGCTCGATATGCTCGTGCTGGCGCACCACTTCGCCTTGCATGGCGGCGAACAGTTCGGGATCAAATTGGGCAATGGACAGCGGCTTGAACATGGCGGGGCTTCCGGAGGGCTGATGAAGACCGCAGATTTTATCACGCCAAGCCTGCCCAGCCACTTGAATGGCGCGCATTCTCCACCATCAACTTGTTCATCTGCTGCCCTGCCCTACACTCCCTGCTATGGAACGCAGCTTCTGCCCGAAATGCGGCTATACCCGCCAAGATCACGATGCGACGCCTTTTCTGAGCTGTCCACGTTGCGGCATCGTATTTGCCAAATATGCCCGATACCTGGCCGAACAGGCTTCCGGCATGCACCCTCAGCCACGCATAGCAGCCGGGAACGCAAGCGAAGCAAGCACCGCCCTGCGTGACTACTTGCTGCCACTCGATACGCAAACACCGACCAGCAGCCTGATCGGCCAGGCACTACTGTGGCTTGGCCTCGTGGTATGGGGCATTCACTTCATCCGCTGCGACTGGCGCGATGGCGACGCCGCCGAGTCTTTCCTGCACGGCGTCAACCTGGCGTTTCATGAATTCGGTCACCTGCTGCTGCGCCCGTTCGGCGAATGGCTGACCTTCCTCGGCGGCAGCCTGCTGCAGTGTCTGCTGCCGCTGATTATTGTCGTGGTATTCCTTTTGCGCGAACGCCAACCGTTTTCGGCATCAGTCGCACTATGGTGGGCAGGCCAGAATCTGATCGATGTTGCGCCCTATATCGGCGATGCGCGTGCCATGTCATTGCCGCTGGTGGGCGAATGGCATGAAGAGATGATCGAGCTGCGTGCCCTGCGCCACGATTGGCGCAATCTGCTCGAGCCCTTGGGCCTGTTGGCCTGGGACCATCGCCTGGCCGCCCTCGCCCACTTTCTGGGTTCGGGTGTGATCATGCTGAGCTGGGCGTGGGGCGCTTGCTACTTGCTGGCAAGCTGGCGCCGGCAGCAAGAGATACCCTGATCTGCCATTCGGTCGAAGCAATGGCATGCGACTGTCGGAAAGGCTTGAATTATCAGAGGAAATCAACATCGAGCCGTGCTTGTCGCCCTGCCGCAACAGCACCGGCCGGCTGAAAGCGCGCGCTTGCATACCCACTCCTGCAGCCTATGGTGGGCTTACCGGGTAATTCCGCCACCCTCGCCAATTCGCAGGAGGTTCCATGAAAGCAGGTCTCACCCTGACTGTCCTGGCTGCGCTGATCCAGAGCGCCTATGCCGACGAGACGTCATCCATGTTCAAGCTGTCCGGCTTTGGCACCTTTTCCGAAGTACGGACCGATGACAAGGCGGTCGGCTACAAGCTGACCTTTCAGAACAACGCACGCGCCGATCAGTGGTCGACCGATGTCGATACCCGCCTCGGCGCACAGCTCGATATCAACCAGGGCGGCAAGTTTTCCGGCGTGGTGCAGCTGATGGGCCTGCAGCGTGATACCGGCAGCTTCGACACCCAGGTGGAATGGGCCAATGCCTCCTGGCAGATCAGTGATCAATGGCGGCTGCGCGTCGGACGCATGGTGACACCGGCCGTCTCATCCGCCGATTCGCGCTATATCGGCTACGCCTACCCGACCGTGCGGCCCGATGCCAACATCATCGGCATCTATCCCCTGATCCGTCACGACGGAGCCGACCTGACCTGGGATAGCGAAGCCTTGAATGGTCGGCTACGTATCCAGAGCTTCCTTGGCCAGACCAGCTATGCCACACCGACCCTCGCCTTCAAGGCCAAGGCAATTATCGGGATTACCGGCAGCTATAGCACCGGCCCATGGACGGTGCGCGCTGCCCATACCGAAATCAGCCGCGCCAAGGCACAAAGCGGCACTGACTACCCCAAGCTGGTAGGGTTAAGAAATGGCTTGCAAGCCATCAATCCGGTTTGCAGCAACTGCGGTGACTCCCTCGCCCTGTTCCGCAACGGTCTGGAGGGATGGAGCGCCAAGATCAACGATGTGATGGTCAGCTGGGACGACGACACCTGGTTTGCACAGGCCGAATATGCGCGGCGCAGCACCGATACCTATATCTCCGGCCTGAGCGCCTATGCCCTGCTCGCAGGCATGCGCAGCGGTAATTTCACTCCCTTTGTCGGCTATTCGAGCCTGAAAGTACTCGACAAGAACAGCGCAGTGAGCTTCACATCGGCAGCCGCGCCGACCACTGCGGCGGGCCTGTCTGCTGCTGTCAGCGGCCTGTTCCTGGCCGGACGCGCCGATCGCCAGATCACGTCATTCGGCTTGCGCTGGGCGCCACTCAACAATATGGATGTCAAGTTCCAGGCCGACCTGACCCGGTTTGACCACCCGGAAGCCGGCTTTGGCGGCTACTACACCCATTTGCGTGATAGCAAGGGCGCCTTGATTCCGTTCGACGGCAAGGTGAATGTCTACAGTCTCGCTGTCGATTTTGTGTTTTAAGGAGCAATTATGACTCCGAACAAATTGCTTGTGGCATTCAGCCTTGCAGCCCTGAGTCTGGCCCCGTACGCCGACGTGGTAGTGGTTGTTAGCAGCAAGTCTCCCATCGGGCCGCTGAACAAGGACCAGGTCACCGACACCTTCATGGGCAAGGCAAAAAATGTCGGCGGCGCCTCGGTCAGTCCGATCGACTATGCCGACAGCCCGAAGGAAGCGTTTTACAGTGGTGTGCTGGGTAAATCGCCGGGACAAATGAAAAGCTTCTGGGCAAAGCTGGCCTTTACCGGTGCCGGCGTGCCACCCAAGGAGCTAGGGTCTCAGGCGGAGGCTAAAAAGCAGCTGACCGAAAACCCAAGCGCCATCACCTTTATGGAGCGCAGCCAGGTGGATGGCTCGGTCAAGGTGGTATTCCCGCAGTAAACGGCTTTGCCTGACTCGCCGCGCCGGTGCATATGCGCCAGGCGCGGCGAGCGCTTGGAGCTTGCGCCTCCATCGCGTATCGGTGACCATCGCGCCATGAAAGATGGCCCCAATATCGTCAATATCGCCGCGCTGATCGGCGACCACACCCGCGCCGAAGTGCTCACCACCCTGTTGGCTGACCGCGCCCTCACCGCCACCGAGCTGGCTGACCTGTGCGGCGTCAGCCGTGCCACCATCAGCGGTCACCTTGCCAAACTGCTCGATGCCAATCTGCTGACTGTCGAAGCGCAAGGACGTCATCGTTACTTCCGCCTGGCCGATGGCGATGTCGCCAGCCTGCTTGAATCGATGATGGGTGTAGCTTTCCGTACCGGCGCTGTCAGATTGCGCAGCGGCCCGCGTGAGCCCGCCTTGCGTAAAGCCCGGGTATGTTATGACCATCTGGCAGGCGAGCTCGGCGTAACAGTGTATGAAGGACTATTGGCCTCCGGCGCTCTGTTGCCTGGACCAGAGGGACTGCAGCTGAGTGACTCAGGCCGCCAGCGCTTTGCCCTGCTGGGGATGGATGCCTCCAATCTTGCCGTGCGGCGCCGAACGCTTTGCCGCCCCTGCCTGGACTGGAGTGAACGACGCCACCATCTGGCCGGCGGTCTGGGCGCAGCCTTGCTTGACAGCATCGTCGAACGTGGCTGGGCAAAGCGTATGCCGAGTAGCCGGGTGCTCGGCTTTAGCGCAGCGGGTGAAAAGTCCTTGCTGGCGTGGTTGACAGCAGGCTGACCGACCCTCATGGCAATGGCAGCAGAAGCAAAAATGCCCCAGGTAAACCCGGGGCATTTTTGCTGAGTGCAGTTGCAATCAGTGCTTAGCGGTTGCCGTAGCTTCCGCCGGTACGCTTGCCACCGGCGCCGCTGCGATTGCCGCCCTGGCGCGAACCCGTGCCAGCGCCGAATCCACCACGCGACTGGCCACCGCTCTTGCGGTTGCCATTGCCGCCCAGCGGCGCATGCAGGGTCAGGCGAGGCTGCTCGGCATACACGGTGGTATCGACTTCCACACCCTTGAAATTGCCTTTGCGTGGCTTGGGCGCGTTGCGTTCCTGAATGCTGTTGAAATCAGGTTGGCGCTCATCCCAGTTCGGCTGAGCCTGCGGGCGACGCTCGCTGCTGGAGCGGCGATTGCCGACATCATCGGCAAAGCTGCGACGCTCACCCATCGGCTTGCGATCGCCGGCCGGGCGATCACCGAAAGCGCGGCGCTCACCAAAGCTGCGCTCGCCCTGCGGGCGGTCACCTTGCGGACGATCACCGAAGGCGCGACGCTCGCCAAAGCTGCGCTCGCCTTGCGGACGATCGCCAAATGCACGGTCACCCGCCGGGCGGCGCTCATCGAAACGACGGCCACCATCACGCGGGCGGTCACCGAACTTGCGGCCACCGTCACGCTTGTCGCCAAAGCGACCCGCACCGCCGCTGCTTGGGCGTGGCTCAAAGCGCGCTTCCAGGCCTTCCAGCTTGTAGGTATTGAGCTTGCGGCCGATGAACTTTTCAATGCGGCGCAGCGCCGGGACTTCGTGCTTGGCAGCAAAGGAAATGGCAATGCCTTCGCGGCCGGCGCGGCCGGTACGGCCAATGCGGTGCACATAGTCTTCCGCGAATTTCGGCAGGTCGAAATTCACTACATGGGTGATACCCGCTACGTCGATACCACGAGCGGCAACATCGGTTGCCACCAGCACATCGATCTCGCCCTTCTTCAGGCGGGCCAGGGTGCGGGTACGTTCGCGTTGTTGCATGTCGCCATGCAGGGCAGCGGCCTTCTTGCCGGCGGACAGCAAACGATCGGCCAGATCACCGGCATCGATCTTGGTTGCAGTAAAGATAATGGCTTGGCCAACCGCTTCATCTTCCAGAATGCGGTCGAGCAGCTTGGCCTTGTGCGGCAGGTCATCGGCATAGTGCAGCTTCTCGACGATCTGTTCCTGGCGGCGGGCCGGGGCGGCGATTTCGATACGCTCCGGGTCACGCAGCAGCGACTGGGCGATGGTGGCGATATCGCCATCCAGGGTGGCCGAGAACAAGGCAGTCACGCGCTCGGTAGGCAGCTTGGTGGCGATATGGGCGATATCGTCACGGAAGCCCAGGTCCAGCATGCGGTCGGCTTCGTCGAGCACCAGCATTTCCAGGCGCGACAAATCGATGCGACCGCGCTCCATCAGGTCGATCAGACGGCCCGGCGTAGCCACCAGAATCTCGAACGGCGAGGACAAGAGCTTGATCTGCAGCGGGTAAGGCATGCCACCAACAATACTGACCACCTTGGCATACTTGACCTGCTTGCCATAGGTTTCGGCAGCCGTCTTGATTTGCGCGGCCAGCTCGCGGGTAGGCGACAGCACCAGGATGCGCGGGCCGCGGCCTGGCTTTTCACATTTTTCGGTAAGGAAGTTCAGAGCCGGCAGCATAAAAGCTGCGGTTTTGCCGGTACCGGTAGCGGCAGAGGCCATTACGTCACGACGGGCTTGCAACAGTGGAATCGCGGCAGCTTGAACCGGGGTCGGCTCGGTATAACCAGAGGTGGTCAGTGCGTTGAGAATGGGTTGTGCAAGGCCGAGGTCGGCGAAAGTGACTTGTGTCAAAGCGGTTTCCTAAGTTTGATACACCGGGCAATTCGGAATACACCGGTGTGAACGAAACCCGAGCATGCCGCCAAGACATATTTAGCCCCATTGCTGGGCCGCATGGCTTGAACCATGCAGGAGCGGCGAGCGCGGAATTCGTTTTTGCCAAAGCCCGAGCCTAATCAGGCGGCGGGCAAAATAAGCTGAGATCGCGAGGGCCCGGATCTATCGGGCGGAGGTGCAGATCGGCAGCGCCACATCGACGCTAACCGGAAGAAGCGCCAAAACATTGAAACTGCGGCGGCGCGGAGGTCAGGTATCGATGGATTGTTGCAAGGTCTTTCGCTGCAACGCTTCGCATTATGCTGAAAACAAAGACAAAACACAAAGTATTTATCAGATGCATGGTGCAGCGCAGTAATGGTGTCGTGCTAAAATCGGCGGTTTACTGAATCGACTTAGGTTGCCTCCATGAGCCGCGCACTCCGCAATATCGCCATCATCGCCCACGTTGACCACGGCAAAACCACGCTGGTTGACCAGCTGCTGCGTCAATCCGGCACCTTCCGAGAAAACCAGCAGGTAGACGAACGCGTGATGGACAGCAACGATCTTGAAAAAGAGCGCGGCATCACGATTCTGGCCAAGAACACCGCCATCGACTACGAAGGCACCCATATCAATATCGTCGACACCCCCGGTCACGCCGACTTCGGCGGCGAGGTAGAGCGGGTGCTGGGCATGGTTGACGGCGTGCTGCTGCTGGTTGACGCGGTCGAAGGCCCGATGCCGCAGACCCGTTTCGTGACCAAGAAGGCGCTGGCACTGGGCCTGCGCCCCATCGTGGTGATCAACAAGGTAGACCGCCCCGGTGCACGTCCTGACTGGGTGGTGGACCAGACTTTCGATCTGTTCGACAAGCTCGGCGCCACCGACGAGCAGCTCGACTTCCCCATCATTTACGCATCGGGCCTCAATGGCTTCGCCAAGCTGGATCTGGCCGAAGAGACCACCGATATGCGCGCCCTGTTCGAAACCGTGCTCAAGCATGTTCCGACCCCTCCCGGCTCGCCCGATGCGCCGCTGCAGCTGCAACTGGCCGCACTCGACTACTCCACTTACACCGGTCGCCTCGGAGTTGGCCGCGTGCTCAATGGCCGTATCAAGCCCGGCCAGCAAGTGGTGGTGATGAACCACGAGAATCAGGTTGCCGCCGGCCGCATCAACCAGGTGCTGGGCTTCCAGGGCCTCGATCGCGTACCAGTGGATAGCGCCGAAGCGGGCGACATCATCATTGTCTCCGGCCTCGAAGACATCGGTATCGGCGTCACCATCTGTGACAAGGACGCACCGGTCGGCCTGCCGATGCTGACAGTGGACGAACCCACCCTGACCATGGACTTTATGGTCAACTCCTCACCGCTGGCCGGCACCGAGGGCAAATTCGTCACCTCACGCCAGATTCGCGATCGCCTGACCAAGGAATTGCTGACCAATGTCGCCTTGCGGGTTGAAGACACCGAAGACGCCGATGTATTCCGCGTATCGGGCCGTGGTGAATTGCACCTGACCATCTTGCTGGAAAACATGCGCCGCGAAGGTTTTGAAATGGCCGTGGCCAAGCCTCGCGTGGTGTACAAGGAAATCAACGGCGAGAAGTGCGAGCCGTATGAAAACCTCACCATCGACCTGGAAGACGAACACCAGGGCGGCATCATGGAAGAAATCGGCCGTCGCCGTGGCGAGCTGACCAATATGGAAAGCGATGGCCAGGGCCGTACCCGCCTGGAATACCGCATTCCGGCTCGCGGCCTGATCGGCTTTCAGTCCGACTTCATGACCATGACCCGCGGCACCGGCCTGATGAGCCATGTGTTCGACGACTACGGTCCGGTCAAGGCCGACCTGCCCGGCCGCCACAATGGCGTGCTGATCAGCCAGGAAAACGGTGAAGCAGTGGCCTATGCACTGTGGAACCTGGAAGACCGCGGCCGCATGTTCGTCAACCCTGGCGACAAGCTGTACGAGGGCATGATCATCGGCATCCACAGCCGCGACAACGACCTGATCGTCAACCCGATCAAGGGCAAGAAGCTGACCAATGTGCGTGCTTCCGGCACCGATGAAGCCGTGCGCCTGACCCCGCCGATCAAACTGACGCTGGAATCGGCCGTGGAATTCATCGACGATGACGAGCTGGTCGAAATCACTCCGGTGAGCATCCGCATCCGCAAGCGCCACCTGAACGAGCACGACCGCAAGCGCGCCTTGCGTGCTTCCGAGGGCTGATCGCAGCCAGACATGCGGCCGCTCCCGGTGGCCGCATGGCAAACCAAAGGGCCGCGCCTGCGGCCCTGCTTTGCCGGACGTGGTTTGGCACGAGACCGTCGCGGCTCGCCTATGGTGGGACTGCCGTCGATTCCAGCAAGGCCCACACACACTCGCCACACCATGCTGCAACGCCTCAGCGCCGCGCTATCTTGTCTGCGCCTAGCCCCCACGACGCCGCGTGTCTTGCATGCAGCTTGGGCACCATAGGCTTTGCACAGGCCGGCGACCATCAATCGGACTCAACAAATTGCCGGCTGCAGCCTAAGGTAAGCAGATGGCAGTTCAATCAATTGAGCATTTCACACCATGCTGCGCATTACCGAACTCAAGCTACCGCTCGACCATACGCCCGAACAGCTGCAAGCCACCATCATCAAGCGCTTGAAAGTCCGGCCGGCCGACCTGATCCGCTTCGAGGTATTCCGCCGTGGCTACGATGCGCGCAAGCGCTCGGATATTTTCCTGATCTACACCATCGATTGCGAGCTGGCCAATGAGCAGGCGGTGCTGAAGCGCCTTGCCGACGACCGCCATATCGGCCCGACGCCGGACACCAGCTATAAATTCGTCGCCAAGGTCAGCGAAAAGCTGGCGGAGCGGCCAGTGGTGATCGGCATGGGGCCATGTGGCTTTATGGCGGCACTGGTACTGGCGCAGATGGGCCTGCGCCCCATCGTGCTGGAGCGCGGCAAGCAAGTGCGCGAACGCACCAAGGACACCTGGGGCCTGTGGCGCAAATCGGTACTCAACCCGGAGTCGAATGTGCAGTTTGGCGAGGGCGGCGCCGGCACTTTCTCCGACGGCAAGCTGTATAGCCAGATCAAGGATCCGAAGCACTACGGCCGCAAGGTCATCGCCGAATTCGTCAAGGCGGGTGCGCCGGAAGAAATCCTCTATGTCAGCAAGCCACATATCGGCACCTTCCGGCTGGTGACCATGGTCGAACAGATCCGCCAGACCATCGAATCATTGGGCGGCGAAATCCGCTTTCAGCAAAAAGTCACCGATATCGATATCCGCGATGGCCAGGTGGAAGGCTTGGTGCTGGAAAGCGGCGAGCACATTGCCACCCGCCATGTTGTGCTGGCCATCGGCCACAGTGCGCGCGACACCTTCCAGATGCTGTACGACAAGGGCGTGTACATCGAAGCCAAGCCCTTCTCGGTGGGTTTTCGCATCGAGCACCCGCAGTCGATGATCGATCAGGCGCGCTTTGGCAAGTTTGCCGGCAACCCCATCCTCGGTGCGGCCGATTACAAGCTGGTGCACCACGCCAGCAATGGCCGGGCGGTGTACAGCTTCTGCATGTGTCCGGGCGGCACCGTGGTGGCCGCCACCTCCGAGCCGGAACGGGTGGTGACCAATGGCATGAGCCAGTATTCGCGCAATGAGCGCAATGCCAATAGCGGCTTTGTCGTCAGCGTTTCGCCCGAAACCGACTATCCCGGCCACCCCCTGGCTGGTCTCGACTTCCAGCGCCAGCTCGAATCGCAAGCCTATCGCTTGGGCGGCAGCAACTACTGTGCGCCGGGCCAATTGGTCGGCGACTTCCTGGCGGGCAAGCCGTCCAGCCAGCTTGGCGCAGTAGAACCTTCCTACAAGCCCGGTGTGACCTTGGGCGATCTGTCGCTGGCCCTGCCGGCCTTTGCCATCGATGCGATGCGCGAAGCGCTGCCGGTGTTCGATCGGCAGATCAAGGGCTATGCCATGCACGATGCGGTGCTCACCGGCGTGGAAACCCGCACCTCATCCCCGATCAGCATCAAACGCAACGAGCACTGCCAGAGCCTGAACACCCGCGGCCTGTTCCCGGCCGGCGAAGGCGCTGGTTACGCCGGCGGCATCCTGTCGGCCGGCGTGGATGGCATCAAGGTGGCCGAGGCGGTGGCGCAGAGCATGCTGGGCATATCGCAAGCACACTAAAAAATTCGATACCAAAACACCAACACCTTGAACCACAGAGGGCACAGAGAACGCAGAGGATGCACAGAGAAGGGCTGGGACTGCGCGGGCTTCAAGTGAGTGGCTGCTCGGGTGCTCTTTCCGGCGGCGCAGTCAGTTTGCCCCCCTACCCGCATAGATTTGCTCTATGCCGCCTCTGTGTTCTCTGTGCCCTCTGTGGTTCAAGGTTTTGACATAAACACCCCAGACCACCCAAGCAAAAACGCATTTGCCGGCGCAGAATGTTTTGGGTTACTCTCGGGGCTGTTCAATTTTTCAGCACAGCGGCATTTCCCCACCATGCGCCAGTTCAATGTGTATTTCGGCTTTTATTACTTTCCCATCACAAGTTGACCTGGGCTAGCCGACCTCACGCTGAAAGAACACCAAACACAACAAGGCGGGCCCATCTGGGCCCGCCTTCTTTTTTGCCTTTTTGAATCTGCACCCGCACCGACCTCCCCGAAAGGAAGCACACCATGATCATCGTTATGTCCCCCAATGCCAGCGACGCCGACCTCAATGCCGTTATCGCCCGTATCCGCGACGCCGGCCTCGCCGAGCATGTATCGCGCGGTACCGAGCGAACCCTGGTCGGCGCCATCGGCGATGAGCGCAAGCTGTCGGAAAGCGTGTTCGAGCAGATGGCCGGGGTCGAGCGTGCCATTCATATCGTCAAGCCTTACAAGATCGTCGCCCGTGAGAATCATCCAGATGGCACGGTGGTCGATATTCGCGGCATCAAGCTCGGTGGCAAGCAGATCCAGGTGATTGCCGGGCCGTGCTCGGTGGAGACCCAGGCGCAGATGCATCTGGCCGCTGCCGGTGTGCATGCGGCCGGCTGCAAGCTGATGCGCGGCGGTGCTTTCAAGCCGCGCACCAGCCCCTACGCCTTCCAGGGCCTGGGCGTGCAGGGCCTGGAATTCTTCCGCGAGGCAGCGCGTGAATACGATATGCCCATCGTAACCGAGCTGATGGATGTGCGCATGCTCGACACCTTTCTTGAGCACGATGTCGATGTGATCCAGATCGGCGCGCGCAATATGCAGAATTTCGACCTGCTCAAGGAAGTGGGCAAGGTCAACAAACCGGTCATCCTCAAGCGCGGCCTGTCTGCCACTATTTCCGAACTATTGATGGCGGCCGAATACATCGCCGCCGGCGGCAACCACAATATCATCCTGTGCGAGCGCGGTATCCGCACCTTCGAGACCGCCTACCGCAATGTGCTGGATATCACTGCCATCCCGGTTCTGAAAAAGGAAACCCATCTGCCAGTGGTGATCGACCCGAGCCACGCCGGCGGCAAGGCCTGGATGGTGCCGGCACTGGCCCGTGCTGCGGTGGCGGCCGGCGCCGACGGCCTGTTGGTGGAAATGCATCCCAACCCGTGCGAAGCCTGGTGTGATGCTGATCAGGCGCTGACGCCAGAGCAGTTGAGCGAGCTGATGGTATCGCTGCGGCTGATCGCCCAGGCAGTTGGACGCGAGCTGTAAAAAAGCGCTGTGCAGCGGCCAGCAGGGCGGCAGATAATGCCGCCCTTGCCCATCACTTCTTGCAAAGCGAGACCCCATGAGCCTGATGTTTTCTGTTTTGTGTGCCGCCTGCATGGCCAAGATGCAGCAAGGCACGGTGGTTGATCTGGCGCCGGTGGAAACGGTGGTCCAGCCTGGCAAGGTGCATCAGGAATGTGCGCGGCTGCTGGCAGGTGAAAACATCCGCTATGGCTTTGAAGCCAGCGCGCCGCTGGCCGTGAGCGTGTCGTACCAAGATGGCGACAAGCAGGTGGCCGGCAGCGAAACCGTGGCGCAAATCAGCCTGATGCAGCGCTTTACGGCCGAGGCCGCCCGCAACTATTGCGTGAACTGGCGCAATGCCGGCAATCAGCCCATCACCATCAAGTATCGCTATACCCCCGAATACCATATCCAGGCCATTGCGCCACAGAAG
>NZ_JAYRLZ010000045.1:0-20694 GCF_041904975.1 Chitinimonas sp.
CTGACCGAAACCGGCAGCCGCATGGATGAAGTGATCTACGAAGAATTCAAGGGCACCGGCAATATGGAACTGCATCTCGAACGCCGCATGGCCGAGAAGCGGATCTATCCGGCCATCAACGTCAACCGTTCCGGCACCCGCCGCGAAGAGCTACTGATTCCGCAGGAACAGCTGCAAAAGATCTGGGTGCTGCGCAAATTGCTCTACCCGATGGATGAGCTCGAAGCGGTTGAATTCCTGCTCGACAAGCTCAAGGCCACCAAGAACAACAACGACTTCTTCGACTCGATGCGCCGCTAAGCCGATATGGCAAGGCTGCAGACAAGCTGGCAGCAAGCGCCCGGACCCACCGGGCGCTTTTTTTTGGCGCGCCAGAGGCATGCCGACAGCTTGCAACAGGCGCAAGCCCACGCCGTAACAGCGCAGGCGCCCGCCGCGTCTCCCCTATGGCCCGCCGACGCCGAGCTGCCGTTCGATGCGACGATCCGGCACCAGCCACATGCAGGCAACGGCAAACAGCAGCACACCCGCCACCAGGGGCAAACCCGCCAGGGCCAGCGGGATGGCCAGCAGATAGCAGGCCAGTGACAGCTTGCCCTTTACATCCGAGCCTACCGCCGCCTTCACCACGGAAGCCTGCCCTTGCGAGCGGATGATCTGCTTTTGCAATATCGTGTAGGCGATCGCCGACAGCAGCAGATCGAGCGCATACACGGCCACCGGCAGCGGCGCGAAATGGTTTTCGCCCATCCAGCCGGTCGTAAACGGAATCAGCGACAGCCAGAACAAAAGATTGGCATTGGCCCACAAAATGCCGCCATTGACCTGCTTGACGGCATGGAACAGATGGTGATGGTTGTTCCAGTACAGCGCGACATACAAAAAGCTCAGTACATAGCTGAGAAACACCGGCCACAGCGGCAGCAAGTCGGCCAGGTGCTCGCCATGCGGCACTTTGATTTCCAGCACCATGATGGTGATGATGATGGCGATCACACCATCACTGAATGCTTCAAGTCGGTTTTTATGCATGTTTGTTCCTGCCATTGGCGAGTCGGGGACGCATGATACGGCCAGCCGGGCAGCTGCGGGCGCTTGCCGGCACCATCAGGCCCGGCCAATTCAGCAGATTAAGGCCGGGCAGCAGCGCCGCCCGACAAATCACGATAGGCCGCCGGTACATTCAATCCCGGATGCACCCAGGCAAACAACACATAGCCAGCAAATTGCGGCATGGTTACCCGCTGCACCGTCTGCTCCAGCGTCAGACCCTGGTCGATGGCAGACTGCACCTGCGTCCGCACGGTTGCCAGATAGTCGATATGCCATTTCAGGTCAGCCTTGCGCAGTGGCACGCCGTGGCCGGGAACAATGCGCGCATCGTCGGGCAAGAAGTCATATACGCGCTGCAGGGTTTCCAGCGTGGCGACCAAGTGACCATCGAGCAGCCAGGGCAGCGCCGGCTTGCCGGCAATCACCGGATTGCCGCTCCACAGCACCTTGGCTTGCGGGTCCCACACCCACAGATCCCCGCCGGTCTGGGCAAAGCCGAAGTCCCTCACCACCACCGTCTTGCCCCCCAGATCGATCTCGAGCGCGCCGCCTGCCGGCACCAGCAAGTCGCCGGTACGCGCCTTGATCTCCTCAATGCCGCGGCCAGCGCCGAAATGCCCGATCATGAAGGCCTTGTCGTCAGCCAGATGCTGCTCGACAAACTCGCGCGTCTGCGCATGCTGAATCACCAGCGTGCTGGCGGGCAGGTACATATTGCCGTAGCTATGGTCGCCATGCGCACTGGTATTCACGGCGTACAGCAGGGGTTTGTTCCCCAGCTGCGCGCTCATTGCCTGCACCTGGGCATTGAGACGCTGGTTCAGCATGCTGTCGATCAGCAAGGCGCCCTTGCTGCCCACGATCAGCCCGCCGCTGGTAGCCGCCGCGCCGCCATGGTGGTTGAGCTCGCTGGCGTTATCGGCATAAAAGGCAAATACGCCATCACCGAGTTTTTCACTGACCATATGCACCTGGTTTCCGTCCCAGATCGGTTCGGCAGCCTGCACACCCATGGCCAAGGCGGCAGTAAGGGCAATGCCCAGCAAATAGGGTTTCATCTTTGGCTCCTTGGTAAATGGTTCGAAGGAAGCCAGCTTAATCTTGCAAAATTGCCGGTACAATCCGCAAAACATCGTAGCTTGATTTGCAAAATTGCAAGCAATGGAAGACCTCATGACCTGCGCCTGGTCGCGTGGATAGGCGAAGCCGGCTCACTGGCCGGTGCCGCCAAGCGGCTGGGCGTGAATCACGCCACCGTGTTTCGCCGCCTCAATCAGTTGGAGCAAAGACTGGGGGTGCGTCTGTTCGAACGCAGCAACGGCCGCTATCGCCCCACGCCAGCCGGCGACGCCCTGGTACAGGCAGGTGCCGTGCTGGATCGTACGGCGCATGAAGCCCTGCTCAAGGTGGCCGGACACGACCTCCGACCCAGCGGGCAGGTACGCATCACCACCACCGACAGCCTTGCACTGTCTGTGCTGCAACCGATTCTGGCCGGCTGCCGCCTGCGCTATCCCGACATCAGACTTACGCTTACCGTCGACAACCGCTCCGCCAACCTGTCGCAACGCGATGCCGACATTGCCATCCGTCCTACCAGCAATCCCCCCGACTACCTGATCGGCCGCAATATCGCCGAACTGACTTTCGCCGTTTACGGTGCGCGCGACTACCTGGCACGCAGCGGCGAACGGCCCTTGGCGGAGCACGACTGGATCGGTCTGGACGACAGCCATAGCGGACACCGCACCTTGCGCTGGCTGCAAACCCTTATCCCGCTCGATCGCCTGGCTTATCGTACCGGTAGCTTCGGCCTTGCGCGCGAAGCGTGCCGGCATGGCATGGGGCTAGCCGTGCTGCCCGGCCTGCTGGGCGAGCAGTCGGAGCAATTGCAGCGCATCGGCCCGAACCTTAATGCATGCCAGACGACGCTGTGGCTGCTGATGCACCCGGAATTGCGTGATACCACGCGCGTTGCAGCGGTGTTCCAGTACCTGCAACACGCGCTCGGCCCGGCTATTGCCGCGCTGAACGACGAGGCCGGCCGGCGCGATGCCGACCACCAGTCGAACTAGCCCGCGCAATTTTGCTTGCCCGATCAACAGGCTATCGCGCATAATCGCGAACTTTTCTACGTAAGACCGGGCACTGCACAACCCAGGCCCACCTTTAGCTAAGGGACCCCCGAAATGAAAGCTGGCATTCACCCAGAATACAAAGAAGTCATCTTCTTCGACGCAAGCGTTGACTTCAAATTCCTGACCCGTACCACCATGGTTCCGCGCGGTGGCGAAAAGATGAAGTGGACCGACGGTAATGAATACCCGGTGGTTCGTCTGGACGTGTCGTCGGAATCGCATCCGTTCTACACCGGCAAGCAGAAGATCGTCGACACCGCCGGCCGTATCGACAAGTTCAACACCAAGTTCGCCATGTTCAGCAAGAAGAAGTAAGCTTGCTCGCATCGCAAAAAGGCAGCCTCGGCTGCCTTTTTTGTTGCCCATTGCCTGCAGCGGTACCGGCCGCTCGGCTGTTAAACTCTCGCCTTCCCCGGTCCTGAATTTGCCATGCTCACCTACACCCCGCCACACGAGCAGGATCTGCCCAGCGCGACCGAGCGCCCCTGGCTGTTGCTGCTGCTTTGCCTGGTCTGGCTGATCCCCGGCCTGTTCGGCCGCGAGCCGCTCAAGCCCGATGAAACGGTGATTGCCGATATCGTGCGCCATCTGCTCGATGGCGCCCCGCTCACTACCCCGCTTCTGGCCGGAGAGGCCTGGGTGGAGCGCGCGCCCTTGTTCTACTGGCTGGCTGCAGCCTGCGCCTGGCTGGGCCAGTGCCTTGGTCTGGCCATCCATGATGGCGCACGCCTCGCCACCGGTCTGTTTACCGCCCTCGCACTGTGGGGTACCGGCATGTCTGGCCGGGCGCTGATCGGGCGGCGACATGGCCGCAGCGCCGTGTTGATCTTGCTCGGCTCGGTCGGACTGCTGCTGCCGGGCCATATGCTGTCGGCCGATACCGCCGTGCTGGCGGGCTGGGCCTGGGGGCTGTTTGCCCTGATACGCGCACCGCGCGCCCCCTTGCACGCCGGAGCCCTGCTCGGGCTTTGCCTGGCACTGTGCGGCCTGGCGGGTAGCCTGGCCGATGCGGGGCTATTGCTGCTGTTGGCGCTGTCCTTGCTGCTGTTCAAGCACTGGCGGCAATCGCGCTTTTCCACCTCCCTGGTCATCGCCAGCAGCCTGGGGGTGCCGCTGGTCGCTGCCTGGCCATTGGCGCTGAGCCATGCCGATCCGCAAGCGTTCCAGCAATGGTGGGACTGGCATGCGCTCGGCTTTCTCGGCGGCTTTGCCGCGCCCGGGGCATTTCACCCCTTCGGTTTCTATCTCAAGCTACTGCCCTGGTTTGCCTGGCCGGGCTGGTTTCTGGCCGGCGCTACCTTGTGGATGCAAAAGGACCGGCTGGCCCAGCCCCGGTTTCAGCTGCCGCTGATGGCCGTCGCCATCACCCTGTTCTTTCTGCTGATCTCGCGCCAGGAGAAACCCGGTTATGCACTGCTGCTACTGCCGCCTCTGGCATTGATCGGTGCGGTCGGGCTCGATGTGCTCCGGCGTGGCGCATCGGCCTTTGTCAACTGGCTTGGCGTCATGAGCTTCGGCCTGTTGATCGCCTCGCTCTGGGCGGCCTGGAGCGCCCTGCATCTGGGTGTGCCAGCCAAACTGGCGGGGCGGGCGATGGCGCTTGCGCCCGGCTTCGTTCCGCATTTCTCGCTTACCGGCTTGCTGTTCGGCCTGGGTCTGACCATCGCCTGGCTGTGGGCCGTATCGCGACGCCGGCCGGTGGGCCGCCAGGCGGTTACCAACTGGGCGGCCGGCATGGCAGCCTGCTGGGGCCTGGCGATGGCCTTTGCCACCGAATGGGTGGATACCCGCAATGCCTACCAGCAACTGGCCAGCCAGATGGCCCCCATGCTGCCCAAGAGCGGCTGCGTTGCCAGCGAGGCGCTCTACCCGAGCCAGCGTGCGGTGTTTCACTACTATCTGGGTCTGAAAACCGTGCGCCAGCGACCCGAGTCCGCCGAATGCGAATGGCTGCTGCGCCAGGCCGATAGCGAGCCGCTCAGTCCGCCATCCGGCTGGCAGCAGGTATGGCATGGCAGCCGTGCTGGCGATCGCAATGAGCAGTACTACCTCTACCGCAAGGATGGCCATGACTGACGCCAGCACCCTGATCGGCATGATAGCCGGCTTTTGCACCACGGCAGCCTTTGTTCCGCAGGTGATCAGCGTGTGGCGCACCCGCCATGCGCGCGATATCTCGCTGGCGATGTATCTGATCCTGCTGGCCGGCGTCGCGCTATGGTTTGCCTACGGCCTGATGATCGGTTCGCTGCCGGTGGTGCTGTACAACGCGCTCACCTTTGTGCTGGCTGGCGCAGTGCTGGTGATGAAGCTGCGTTTTGGCTAGTAAAGCGCTGAACGAAACGGGTTTTCTTTCTTCTGCACAGGCCTCGGGACACAGGTGTTAGCTTGCTGATTGATCGTGGAGCGACCCCGCTCGCTCCACTCCCGCATTGCACAAGGGCGCGCGACAGCCTGCCAGCCGGGTAGTCGAGGAACAGCAACGCTAGCGCGCATTTAGCGTGCAAGTCGATTGCTTCATCGCCCCCGGGGTTGGCAATCCACTCAGGCGACAACGCCGTGATCGAGGTCCAGTTCGGCCGGCGGAACCGGCCGGCTGTACAGAAAGCCCTGCATGACATGGCAGCCCATGCTCACCAGCATATCGGCCTGCTGCTGATGTTCCACCCCTTCGGCTACCAGCTTCAGACCCAGCGCCTGCCCCAGGGTGATGATGGCCTGGATGATGGCCCTATCGCTGCGGTCAGTAAGCATTTCGCGCACAAACGACTGGTCGATCTTCAAGGTATGCACTGAAAAGCGCTTCAGATAGGCGAGGCTGGAGTAGCCGGTGCCGAAATCGTCGATCGACACGGTGACGCCGAGTTGCGCCAGCGCCAGCAAGGTGGCCTGCGCCGCCTCGGCATCCTCCACCAGGGTGCCTTCGGTGATCTCCAGCTCCAGCAAGCCAGCGGGCAGGCCGGTGTCATCCAGTATGCTGGCAATGGTGTGCAGCAGATCCTCATCGACAAACTGCAGCGCCGAGATATTCACCGACACCTTGATCTCGCGCCCTTGCGTGCGCCACTGCTGTGCCTGCTGGCAGGCGCGCTCCAGCACGATCTTGCCGATAGGAACAATGAGGCCGGTCTCCTCGGCCAGCGGAATGAACTGCGCTGGCGACACCAGCCTGCCCTCGCCATCGCGCATGCGGATCAAGGCCTCCACCCCGACCGTGCTGCCGTCAAGCGCATTCACCTTGGCCTGGTAAAACACTTCAAAACGCTGGCTGGCCATGGCATCACGCAGATGCCGCTCCAGCAGATGGCGACTCAGCACCTGGTCTTCCAGTTCGGCCGAGAAGAAGCGCGCGCGGTTACGGCCATCTTGCTTCGCGCGGTACATCGCCACATCGGCATGGCGCAGCAGGGTTTCATGGTCGTCACTATCGTCCGGAAACAGGCTGATGCCGATGCTGATGGTCAGATTGAATCGCGCGTCGCCCAGATGAAACGGCGCCCGCATCGCCTCCAGCAGTTTTTCTGCGATCAGGCCGGCCTGTTCGGCGGAGCGGATCTCCGGTAGCAAGACGACAAACTCATCGCCACCTTGGCGGCTGATGGTATCGCTGGCACGCAATTGCGCCTGCAGCCGTGCCGCCACCTGCTGCAGCAGGGTATCTCCAGCCGAGTGCGACACCAGATCATTGATGAACTTGAAATGATCAACATCAAGCAACATCACCGCGATGGCGGTGCGATTACGCCGCGCCACCTGCAGGGCGCGGTCTACCCGGTCCAGTAGCAGCAGGCGGTTGGGCAGATTGGTCAGTGCATCGTGGTGAGCCAGATGTGTCACCTTCAAGGCCATGGCGCGCGCCTCGCTGATGTCCTGGAACACGATGATGGCACCGCTGACATCACCCTGCTGGTTCAATACCGGCACCGCCGAATCCTTGACCGAGCGGCAGGCCCCCGAGCGGCTCTGCAGCACGCCACTCATGGCCGCGCCGGCAATACGCTGGCCACGCAGGGCCAGACGAACCGGATTGGTCATGGCGGCACCGCCCGCCGCCTGCAGTAGCGGCATAACCTGCTCGATGGGCCGACCAAGCGAATCCGCCTCGGCCCAACCGGTCAATTGCTCGGCGACGGTATTCACATAGCTCACCAGACCACGCGCGTCGGTCATGATCACCGCATCGCCTATGCAGTTAAGCGCCATCGCCAAGCCGTCTTTTTCCTGCAAGCGCGCCAGATCGGCCGCCTTGCGGGCGCTGATATCGACCATCAGCAGCAATACCCCGGCCAATGGCCCGCCAGCATTGGCGACCAGCGATATATGCGCATGCAAGGTAGCCGGGCCGCGCGGCATGGCTACCTCAAGCGAAGCGGGCTCACCCGCCCCCAGCCGCTGCAGTGGCTGCTCCAGGGCAAGCAGCAGCTCGGCCGGAACCAGCTTGGCCAAAGGCTGGCCAAGCATATTGGCCGCCGGAATGCCGAACCAGTCGCCCGCCGCATCATTGCAGTAGCGTACGCAACCCTGCCCATCCAGATAGGCCACCAAGGCCGGCAAGCGCTGCAGCAGCTGGCCGAGGTCGCGCCGCACTCTGGCCATATCTTCGCAACGGCGCTTTAGCGATAGCCGGCTGATCGCCTTGAGCCTGCAGGTGTCGATATCGATGGGAGTCGTCAGGAAATCTACCCCGCCCTTGTGCGGCGAGGTGTGCGCCAGTGCAATGCTGTCTTGCGGGCCAACCAGGATATAGGCGGCGTGCGCCGTGTACGGCTGGTGGCGCAGCGCTTCGACCAGGGCATAACCGTCGGACTGCGGCAGGCCCATGTTCAGCACTACCAGATCGAGCCGCCGCTGCTGGGCTATCTGCAAGGCCTGGCTGGCATCGGCCGCCAGCAGCAACTCGCCGACCTCCTCCAGCGCAGCACCAAGGTCCTGCACGGTGGAAACGGTATTGTCGACGATCAGAATAACCGGCCGTGACAGGATCAAACTGTCGTCGAACATGGATTTCCTCACTCAAGTAACCGTACTGCAGATTATTCGAGCTAGTTCACGCACCGCCCATACGTGCCTGCTCAGTCGTCCGTTTACTATAGTGAGCTACTGCGACTCATCCTCCCTGCCCTGCCGCAAGCCGACAAATGGCAGGCAAATCATCGGCAAGTTCAGGTCGCCAGCGCCGATATCAGCGGCGCTGTTTCGCGCCACCACAGCCGCGAAACCGGTGGTTTGCCGATCGTCACCAGCTCGCCGATGCGTGGCGTGCTCAAAGCCACCCCGCGTTCGGCTGCCAGGCTTGCAATACGCTCGAATGGCTCGTCCCAGGCATGCATGGCCAGATCAAAAGTGCCATTGTGAATGGGCAGCAATTGCTTTCCGCGCAGATCAAGATGTGCCTGCACCGTTTCATGCGGCTGCATATGCACATCCGGCCATTGTGCATCGTAGGCGCCAGTCTCCATCAGGGTCAGGTCAAACGGGCCGTGGCGCTCGCCAATGTGCCGGAAGCCATCGAAATAGCCGGAGTCGCCACTGAAGAACACCCGGCAGGCATCGGTCTCGATCACCCAGGATGACCAAAGCGTGGCATCGGTATCGAGCATGCCGCGGCCGGAGAAGTGCTGGGCTGGCGTGGCGACCAGCCGCACGCCGGCCAAGCGGGTTTCTTCCCACCAGTCCAGCTGCAGTACCTTGGCCGCCGGCACACCCCACTGAATCAGGCGATCGCCAACACCAAGCGGCGTAACGAAGTATTGCACCTTGTCGACCAGAGCCATGATGGATGCATGATCGAGATGGTCGTAATGATCGTGCGACAGGATGACGCCGGTAATCGGCGGCAATGCGGCTATGGAAATCGGCGGCGCATGAAAGCGGCGCGGGCCGAGCCATTGCAGCGGCGAGGCGCGTTCGGAAAACACCGGGTCAGTCAGCCACAGGCCGCCGCACAGCTTGAGCAGCACGGTCGAATGCCCGAGTCGCACCACACTATTGTCCGGCGCGGCCAGCAATTGATCGGCGCTGATCGGCTCCAGCGCAATCGGCTCGGCCGGCACGGTATTGGCGGGCTTATGAAAGGCAAAACGCCAGGCAATCTGCAAAGTCTTGAGCAAGCCGGACGCTGCCCGTGGCCGGCCATTGCGAAAGCGACCCGATGCCAGGCGGATCGAGGGGCGGGACAAATCGGCAGATGTCGGATCGGTGGGTGTCATGGCGGCTCGGGAAGGATGGCTAAGCAAAAACTACACTAACGAGTGTAATTTCAATCCAGGGCAAAGTAAACCGCTCAGTGTAAAATTCGTTTTTATCCAGAACCATCGACCCATGCACAACAGCCAACGCCTCACCGACCGCAAGCGCGCTGCCATCATTCACGCCGCCACCGAGGCGTTTCGCAGCGGCGGTTTCAACGCCACCAGCATGGACCAGGTCGCTGCCAGCGCCGGCGTTTCCAAGCGCACCGTCTATAACCACTTTCCCAGCAAGGAAGCCTTGTTCGCAGAAATCCTGCTCCAGCTCTGGCAAAGCAGCACGGCCCAGGATGAGGCAGCCTATGACGGCAAACTTGCGCTACGGCCGCAATTGCTGGCGCTGTTGCAGCAAAAGATGCAGATGCTTACCGAGCCTGATTTCATCGCCTTGGCGCGCGTCGCCCTGGCGGAAACCCTGCAAAGCCCGGAGCGTGCGCGCGATATGCTGGCGCGGCTGGGCGAACGCGAGGAAGGGGTGATCGTCTGGTTGCGCGCCGCCCTGGCCGATGGCCGACTCAAGTCGCTCGACCCGGTATTGGCTGGTCATCAGCTGCTGGGCCAGCTCAAAGCGCTGGCCTTCTGGCCGCAGATCGCCATGGGCAAGCCACAGCTGGCACCGTCGGAACAAGCCCAGCTGGTCGCCTCGGCCGTCGATATGTTTCTGGCGTTCTATGCGCAGGAAACACCGGCTTGATGCCAGCCCGACAAATCGATCGGTCGGGGTATACAGCGGCCAGGCAGCGGTCGCCACAGGCCAGGGAATAGAAGGTTTCGCGGCTAACACCGCACCTGCAGTTTGCGCACTTCAAGCACCATCGGCAGCCGATGCCTGGTCGAACAACACGCGGAAGCGGCAGCCGCGCGCCTGCTCGCCGGTCTCGATCAGGACACGCGCCCGATGGCGTTCGGCGATTTCATGCACGATGGCAAGACCCAGCCCCGCGCCTTCGCGCGCCGAGGTATCGGCGCGAAAGAAGCGCTGGAACACCTGCTGCCGCTCCTCTTCGGCAATGCCTGGGCCATTGTCCACCACCTGCAGCTCGCACACGCGCTCACTGGCCAAAACCCGTACGGTCACCTTGCCGCTACACTGGGTGTACAGGATGGCGTTGTCCACCAGATTGGCCAGAAGCTCCTCCAGCAAAGCCGGATAGCCCGATACCAGCACGCCGCGATGCACGCCCTCGAAGCCCAGATCGATATGCCGATCCAGCGCCTTGCGCACATAGCGACTGACCACGCCCAACCCCAGCTCGCCCAAATCGAGCGTTTCGCGCGCCCGGCCACCATCGACCTCGGCCTTCGCCAGGCTCAGCAGCTGGTCGACGATATGGCTGGTGCGCGCTGCATCGCGCTCGATGGCAAGCAGTGCTTCGCGCTGCGCCGCCGGCTCATCGGTTTTCAGCGCCAGCTGCGCCTGCAAACGCAGGCCAGCAAGCGGAGTGCGCAGCTGGTGGGCCACATTGGCGGTAAAGCGCTGCTGTAAACCGATCGAGGCGGCCAGCCGCTCCATCAGGCGGTTGATCGCATCAATCAGGCCACGTACCTCGCGCGGCGCCCCGCCGGGACTGAGCGGCGCCAGATTGTCGAGCGAGCGGCTCGCCGCCTCCAGCTCCAGCGCCTCCAAGGGTGCCAACGCATTCGCCGTACCATGCCAGACCAGGCCAACAGTCAGAGTAACCATCGCCAGCACCAGCACTGCCAGGCCGATCACGATTTCCTGCTTGAGCAGATTGCGCTTGTGCAGGGTCTCACCCACTTCTATCAGCACCCGGTCGCCATTGCTCAACACCTGCTGCAGCGCCACCACACGCAGGGTGCCCATCTCGCTGTGCGCATCGCGGTAGCTGGGCTGATCAACCCGGCCAGACAAGGCAGCCAGATCGCCAAGATTGGCATTCTGGTCGAGCACCCGGCCACTATTGAGATCGGTAGCGCGGTACACCACCTTGTCGCTCTGGTCGGCCTCCAGCAGCGACTTGGCCTGCGGCGGCAGATCCAGCCTGACCTTGCCCTCGCTCAAGGAGATCTGCTGAGCCAGGCTTACTGCGGTATCAAGCAGGGCACGGTCATAGGCCAGGTTGGCATAGCTGCTGGTGAGCAGATAGGTCACCACCGCGCCGCCACTGCCCAGCACCATCAGCGCCACTAGGAGGCGCCGGGTCAGCGCGCCGCGCAGCGAAAAGTCACCGCGCATCGGCAGTCTCGCGCAGCAGATAGCCGACACCGCGCACGGTTATGATCTCAAGGCCAGCGCTGGCCAATTTGCGGCGCATGCGGTGGATATACACCTCGACCGTATTGTCGCCAGCCGCCATATCGACATCACCAAGGCGATGGCTCAGCGTTTCCTTGCTGATTACCCGGTCTACCTGCTGCAACAAGGTCTCCAGCAGGCTGATCTCCTTGGCCGACAGCACCAGGGGCTCGCCAGCAATGCTGGCCTGGCGCGACTCCCACGACCAATCAAGCATACCGACGCGGGTTTGCGCCCCCTGGCCGCGTCGCAGCAGGGCGCGCACCCGCGCTTCGAATTCAGACAGATCAAATGGTTTGTTCAGGTAATCATCTGCACCGCTATTGAGGCCGTGCACCCGGTCTTGAGTGCGATCTCTGGCACTGAGTACCAGCACCGGCGTCGACTTGCGACGGTTACGCAAGCGGCGCAGCACTTCCAGTCCGTCGAGCTTGGGCAGGCCCAGATCCAGCACCACCAGATCGAAGGGTTCGGCGCTCAATAGCGTGTCGGCGTGTTCGCCATCGCTTGCCGGAACCGCCTGATGCCCCATGTCCTCCAAGGCACGCAGCAAGCCGCGCTGCAAGGACGCATCATCTTCAACCAGTAGAATTATCATTGCCGTTTTCAGCCATGTTTAAGGTTGACACGCTAATATGTGCGAAATATTGTAAAAACTTGTATCCATGTCGACACATCTGACACCACAACTGCCGCGCCCGGCCATGCTCTTGCATGGCTTGATCAGCACCCCCGGTGAATTTGCCACGGTGCGCGCCGCATTGGCTCGCGACGGACTGGAACTGTACACCCCGGAGCTATCCAGTTACAGCTTCACGCCAGGCATGGCTGCTTCGCGCTGGCAGGACTGGCTGGCCGCCGCACGACGTGAGCTGATCGCGCTGAGCGACGCGCAGGGACCGGTTGTCATTGGCGGGCTATGCATTGGTGCCGTGCTGGCGCTGGCGCTGGCGGAGGAAATGCCCGAGCGAGTTGCCGGCTTGCTGCTGCTCTCGCCCACCCTGTATTACGACGGCTGGGGCCTGTCGCGCTGGCTACCTTTGCGCCACCTCGGCTATCGCCTGCCGTTTTTGCGCAACTGGATCAAGATCGACGAGTGCGAGCCGTTCGGCGTGAAAAACCCGCAGATCCGCAAATGGATTGCCCGCGAGATGAAGCAACAGGCGCACTCGAGCGCAGGTGCCGCCCAGCTGCCATTGTGGGCGATTCACGAAGCCGAGCGACTGATCCGCCGGGTACGTAATGCACTTGGCAGCCTGCGCATGCCTTGCCTGATCCTGCATGCCCGTGAAGATGAAGTCACCAGCCTGCGCAGCCCGCAACTACTGATGGCAGAACTGGGTTGCGCCGACAAGCAGCTCACCGTGCTGGAAAACAGCTACCACATGATTACCCTCGACAATGACCGGCAACAGGTCATTCGCGAGATGGCCGCCTTTATGCGTCGGCATGGCGCAGCGGCGGCGCGCGCCGCTGCCACACCCGTCAACGATGCCACTCTGGAACAGGATCTCGTATGTCAAGCACTCTGAAGCAATTGCAGGATTTGATCGTGGAAAAATACGGCATTGCCATTGAAGAGCTGGCGCCGGAAAAAGGCCTGGCCGACTTCGGCCTCGACTCGCTCAGCCAGGTCGAATTGCTGTTTTCGGTGGAAGAACACTTCAAGATCGAAATCCCGGAAGAGCGCGCCCAGGTTGCCAACCTGAATGCCCTGGCGGCGCTGGTGGACAGCATTCTCGCCGAATCCGCCGCATGAGCTACGCTGTCGCCATTACCGGCATCGGCCTGATCAGCCCATTGGGCCAGAATCTTGACGAGGTTTGGTCCGCGCTGATGCAAGGCCGATCCGGCTTGCGCCTGCTTGGCCCCGAGCAAGGCTTCGATCAGCCGCTTGCCGCTGGCGCTGTCGATTTTGATTGCAGCCCTTGGTTCAGCAAGCTGCAACTGTCGGGCGTGGACCGGGTCAGCCAGTTTGCCGTAGCCGCCGCTGACCTCGCCCGCAGCGATGCTGCGCTGGAGCCAGCCGCGTTTGCCGAAGGCGGCGTCTATCTTGGCTGCGGCATGGGTGGTGCGGCAGCCCTGGAATCGGCCTACGCCGGGCATTTCTCGCCCAAGCCACGGGTATCGCCGTTATCGGTCGTAGCCAGCATGGCCAATGCGCCGGCTGGCCATATCGCCATGCGCTTTGGCGTGCATGGCCCGGTGCTCAATTACTCGGTTGCCTGCGCTTCGTCGGCGATCGCCATCGGTGAGGCATTTCGCGCCATTGCCCGTGGTGATATCGATATCGCCTTTGCCGGCGGCAGCGAAGCCTTGCTGGTGCCCGGCGTGGTACGCGCCTGGCAGGCGATGCAGACACTCGCCACACCGGATGCCGAGCAACCCGCTACGTCTTGCCGGCCATTCAGTACCGATCGCAGCGGTCTCGCGCTGGCCGAAGGCGCCGCCGTGCTGGTACTGGAGCGAGCCGACCTGGCCCGCGCGCGCGGCGCGCGCATCTATGCCGAGATTGCCGGCTTTGGCATGAGCTGCGATGCCAGTCACCTGACCAAGCCCGATGCCGCCGGCCAGGTGCGTGCCATGCGCCAGGCTTTGCGCCAGGCGCAGATGAGCCCGGCCGACATCGGCTATTGCAATACCCACGGCACCGCCACCAAGGTGGGCGATGTAGTGGAATGCGAGGCGTTGCAGCAAGCTTGGGGCGAGCACCTCGATCGGCTCAAGGTCAGCTCGACCAAGTCGATGCATGGCCATCTGCTTGGCGGCGCCGGTGCACTCGAAGCCGCCATTACCGCGCTGGCACTGCATCACCAAGAAATCCCGCCCACCGCCCACTGCGAACAGCCTGATCCGGCCTGTACCGTACCGTTGGTGCGCGGCACCGGCATCGCCGCGCCAGACTTGCAGGCTGCCATCAGCAATTCCTTTGCGTTTGGCGGCAGCAATGCGGTGTTACTGATGAAGCGGGCCGCCTAGCGGCTCCGCCATGCGGCATTGCCAGTCGATGGACCGGCAATGCCGCAGCTGACGCTCAGTGACGGATATGCTGCAGTAATCCCGCGATTTCGCCATTCCATCGCATCGCTCCGGCACGACTCGGTACAAATTGGTTAAGTTCTCCGCCTGTGGCATCACAGGCTCAAGGAGAAACCATGCTGACCATTACCGACCTGAACAAAACCTATTCCAATGGCGTTCATGCACTGAAAAGCGTGTCGCTGTCCATCCCTACCGGCCTGTTCGGCCTGCTGGGCCCCAATGGCGCCGGCAAGTCCTCGCTGATGCGCACCATTGCCACCTTGCAGGAACCCGATAGCGGCAGCATCCGTTTCGGCAAGCTCGATGTGCTCAAGGACAAGGAAGCCTTGCGCCGCCAGCTCGGCTATCTGCCACAAGATTTCGGCGTCTACCCCAAGGTCAGCGCCGAAGACCTGCTCACCCACTTTGCCATCCTCAAAGGCCTGACCCAGCGCGGCGAGCGCCGCGAAATCGTCGAGGGTCTGCTGCGCCAGACCAATCTGTGGGATGCCCGCAAGCGCAAGCTTGGCACCTATTCGGGCGGCATGCGCCAGCGCTTCGGCATTGCCCAGGCCCTGCTCGGCGACCCCAAGCTGGTGATCGTTGACGAGCCCACCGCCGGCCTCGACCCGGAAGAGCGCAACCGCTTTCTGAACCTGTTGGCCGAAATCGGCGAGCAGGTGGTGGTGATTCTCTCCACCCATATCGTGGAAGACGTCACCGATCTGTGCCCACGCATGGCGATGATCGCCAAGGGCCAGGTCTTGTTGCAGGGCGAGCCGCAAAGTGCCATCGATACGCTACGCCACAAGGTTTGGCAAAAGCGCGTCAGCAAGGCCGCCTTGCCGCAGTACCAGGCCAGCATGGATGTATTGACCAGCCGCCTGGTCGGCGGCCTGCCGCAGATCAGCGTATTTGCCGACAGCCAGCCCGAAGAAGGCTTTGTATCGGTCGAACCGGATCTGGAAGACGTGTATTTCCTCAAGCTGCGCCAGCACAACGGTGCCATGCTCAAGGCGCCACAGCATGATGCCGGCGCCCCTCTCGCAGCCCTTGCAGCTTGAGGAGCAAACCATGTGGCTAGAATTCTTCCGCTTTGATTTGCGCTACCAGTTGCGCCAACCGCTATTGTGGGTGGCCGCCTTTCTGTTCGGCATGATGGCCTTTGGCGCCAGCACCTCCGACGCCATCCAGGTCGGCGGCGCCATCGGCAATGTGCATCGCAATGCACCAACCGTCATCGCCCAGTTCCTCGGCGTATTTACCGTACTCGGCATGTTTGTCGTCACCATCTTTATCGCCGGCTCGGTATTGCGTGACAGTGAATTCGGCATGTCCGACCTGATCTTTGCCACGCCGATGAAAAAGCACGATTACCTGATCGGCCGCTTTGTCGCCGGGCTGGTGGCATGCCTGGCCATATTTGCGCTGGTCGCCATCGGACTGTTGATCGGCCCGCATATGCCCTGGGTGGATGCGGCCCGCGTCGGCCCGGTCAGCATGGCGCCGTTCTTGTTTGGCTTTGCCGTGTTTGTCATTCCCAATCTGCTGTTTATCGGCGCGTTGCTGATGCTGCTGGCCGCCACCACCCGCTCGATGCTGATGGTGTATGTCGGGGTGATGGCTTTCTTTGTGCTGTGGACCGTGGCTGGCGCCCTCACCCGCAATGTCAACAATGAATGGCTGTCAGTCTTGCTCGACCCGTTCGGCATCCGCGCCTTTGGCCGGATGATCCGCTACTACTCGGTGGCCGACTCGAATAACCATTTGCCCGTCATCAACAGCTTCCTGCTGTACAACCGCTTGCTGTGGAGCAGCATCGGCCTTGGCCTCTTTGGCGCCACCGTGCTGCTGTTCAAACCGCAGCGCGCCGGCACTGGCCGCAGCCTGTTCGGCAAGACCAAGGCCGCAGTGTCCAGCGCAGCCCCCTGCATGACGGGCCCGCTGCGCCGGGTGGTGCCGCAAATCGGCGCCGGTACTGCCTGGGCGCAATGCTGGGCGGTGCTGCGCTTCGATGCCGCCATGGTGTTCAAGAGCGTGCCCTTTCTGGTCATGCTGCTGTTTGGCGTGATGAACTACATGACCTCATCCTGGTTTGCCGGCGAGATGTATGGCACCAAGGTCTATCCAGTAACACGGCTGATGCTGCAGACCCTGTCGGGCACATTCAGCTTCATGCTGGTCATCATCACCACCTTCTATGCCGGTGAGCTGGTATTCAAGGAGCGGCAGGCCAAGATCGCCGATGTGACCGATGCAATGCCGGTACCGAACTGGGTGCCACTGCTGGCCAAGGCATTGGCGATGACCGGCGTGGTGGCTGGCTTTCTGCTGGCCGGCGTGATCAGTGCCATGCTGTTCCAGCTGTTCAAGGGCGGCGTGGCGCTGCAACCCCTGCTTTACCTCAAGGGGGCGCTGATCGAAGCGCTGCCGTTTGTATTGCTCGGCTTGATCGCTCTGGTGCTGCAGGTATTGCTCAACAACAAGTTCATCGGCTACGGCGTGATGATCGTGCTGATCGTGTCGCAAATCGTCATGGGCACGCTGCACTTCGACCATAACCTGTACAACATTGCTAGCCTGCCGCAGCTGCAGTATTCCGATATGAATGGTTATGGCCACTTCCTGAGCGGCTGGGCCTGGTATGCGCTGTACTGGAGCCTGTTTGCCGTGGCCGGCCTGATTATTGCCCAAGCTTTCTGGGTGCGCGGCGTGTCGCAAGAACGTCACACCCGTCTGCAGCTCGCGCGCCAGCGCTTGGCTGGCCGCAGCGGGTTGGCACTAGGTGCCACGCTGGCCGCCTTTACCGGCACCGGTGGCTGGATTTTCTACAACACCAATGTGATCAACGAATACCTGCCGGGCGACGCCCAGATGGACCGCCAGGCGGCATACGAGAAGCAATACCGTCGCTACAAAGGCCTGCCGACACCGCGCATTACCGATGTAAAGGCCAAGGTCGACATCTTCCCGGCTGAACGCCGTGTTGCCATCGAAGGCGAATATCTGCTGGTCAACAAGCTCGAGCAGCCGATCGACAGCCTGCGCCTGCAGTTGAACCCGGATCGCCATGTCAAGACCGTGCTTGGCCAGCTGCCGCCACATACGGTCACGCTGGATGACCCCACGCAGGGCTTTCGCATCCTGAAGCTGGCCCGGCCGCTGGCACCGGGCGAGCACCTGAAGCTGGCATTCCAGGTGGATGTACGCAACCCCGGCTTCACCAACAAGGGCAGCCCCAATACGGTGAATCTGAACGGCACGTTCTTCAATAATGGCGAGTTCTTTCCCATGCTCGGCTACAACGCCAGCGCCGAATTGCAGGATCGCAACGAGCGGCGCAAGCGTGGCTTGGGCGAGCCGCAACGTGCCGCCAAGCTGGAAGACGCATCAGCGCGCCAGAACAGCGGCTTTGGTGACAGTGCCGACTGGATCAACTTCGACACTACCGTCTCCACCAGCAGCGACCAGATCGCCCTGGCACCGGGCTATTTGCAAAAGGAATGGACGGAAAACGGCCGGCGCTACTTCCACTACACCATGGACCGGCCGATTCTCAACTTCTTCGCCTATCTTTCGGCCGACTGGCAAGTGAAGAAAGGCGACTGGAAGGGTGTGCCGATCGAGATCTATTACGACAAAAAGCACGGCTATAACGTCGACCGCATGATCACGGCCACGCAAAAGTCGCTGGACTATTTCACCAGCAACTTCACCCCCTACCAACACAAGCAGGTACGTATTCTCGAGTTCCCGCGCTACGCGGCGTTTGCGCAGTCTTTCCCCAACACCATTCCGTTCTCGGAAGACATCGGCTTTATCGCCGACCTGCGCAACAAGGACGATGTGGACTATGTCTACTTTGTCACCGCCCATGAAATGGCGCACCAATGGTGGGGCCATCAGGAAGCGGCAGCCGATATGCAGGGCGGCACCATGCTGGTGGAATCGCTGGCGCAGTATTCGGCCCTGATGGTGATGGAGAAGGCCTATGGTCGCGAGCATATGCGCAAGTTCTTCAAGCATGAGCTCGACAACTATCTGCGCAACCGTGGCGGCGAGCTGATCGAGGAGCTGCCGCTGTACAAGGTGGAAAACCAGCCCTATATCCATTACCGCAAGGGGGCGCTGATCTTCTACCGCCTGCGTGACGAAATCGGCGAAGCGGCGCTGAACAAGGCCCTGCGCAACTTCCTTGGCGAATTTGCCTTCAAGTCAGCGCCCTACCCGACCTCGCTCGATCTGCTGAGATACATCCGCGCCGAGGCGCCTGCCGACAAACAAGCCTTGATCACCGATCTGTTTGAAAAGATCGTGTTCTACGACAACCGGGTAAGCGAGGCGAGCGCCAAGCAACGTGCCGATGGCCAGTGGGATGTCACCATGAAGCTGCACCAGGCCAAGCTGGAAATGGATGGCCAGGGCAAGGAGAAGGCGCGTAGCTACGACGAGCCGGTAGAGATTGCCGTCTTTGCGCGGGGTGCAGACGGCAAGGAAAGCAGCGAACGCCTGCTGTTCCACGACAAGCGGCGCTTGAGTGGTGGCGATCCCGTCCTCACCGTAACCGTGAAAGAAAAGCCCTACGAAGTCGGCATTGACCCTTACAACCTGATGATTGATCGCGTCTCGGCCGACAATCGCAAAACCATCAGCATTCAGTAAGTCCAGTGGGGCGCCGCTTGTAAGCAGCGCCTCGCAACCATTCCTGGGGAAGCGCTGAATAGAACGAGTTTTCAACCAGCATCGCCGGTCCCGGAAAGTCCGGGACTTAGGCGGCAGAGGGTAAGTTTTTGATTCCTCGCTGTACCATTCCACCCCCTCCGCCCCCGCCTCCTCGGGGGAACCGCGCGGTTGGCGCGCAAGGGGATTTGTTCAGCGCTTCGCAAGGTATCACGCCATGAAAGCCGCGCGCCTGCTGCCCATCTGCCTGCTGCTGTCAGCCTGCCTGCCCTACCCGGCATATCGAACCTTGCAGCATGCCACCGTGGTACAGGTCAGCGATGCTCAGGGTCGGCCGATTGCAGCGGCATCCGTAAGGGTGATCAGGCGCAGCCTGCCATCAGGCATCGAAAGCGCAAGACAGACTGTCGAAACCGGCAGCGACGGTCTGGCGTATTTCCCGGCCCACCCTGAATGGCAAACCGAGGTGCTGGCCCTGCATGGTCGCGTTGAATATCGCTGGGACTGGTGCATCGCAAAAGCCGGCTACATCACCCGGCTTATCCGCCAAAACGAGGCCGGCAGCGGCACACTCGACATTCAGCTGCAAGCGGGCACTAGCACCCCTTGCCCAGCCGCTTGATCGATCGCCGCGGCTACTTTCCGACAAACATGAAAGCCACCGCCGCCAGCAGGCAGGCAAAGGCTGCTGCGTGCCGCCATTGCAGCGGCTCACCCAGTACCACCACCATGAATACGCCGAACACCAACAGGGCAATGACTTCCTGGGTCACCTTCAGCTGCCCGGCCGTCCAGCCACTGGCATAGCCAATGCGGTTGGCCGGCACGGCGAGGCAATACTCGACAAAGGCAATTGCCCAGCTGATGAGCACCACCATGAATAGCGGCTTGTTCATGCCGCCTTTCAAATGCCAATACCAGGCGGGGGTCATGAATACATTTGATAGCACTAACAATAATAGGGGCAGCATAAAAGCAGGACTCGCAAAGCCAATGTAAAAACGCCCGACAGGGCCGGGCGTTGGATCAAAACAAGAGGGACCATTGCATTCACCCGCGCACTGCGAGGGATTATTGCGGATCGTAAATCAACCACCACCCATCAGACGGGTCATTTCGGTGTGCTTTTTGAACAGCAATTTGAATTTGGCATCCTTTTGCTCGGGCGTAATGGTGTCATCATTCATCAGGCTGTATTGCTCATAAAACGCCTGCAGATCGGCGATATGACTGAGCATCTTGTTGCTGGCCTTGGCAAAGCCGGACGACTCATATGCCTGCATCAGATGAGACTTTT
>NZ_JAYRLZ010000046.1:0-19739 GCF_041904975.1 Chitinimonas sp.
ACCGCGCGCTAACGGGCCAGAGGGCGGGGCGGAAGCGCAAAGTGGCACCGACCGCGGGCGCAGCGGCGCCGGTTTCGGCAATATCGAGCAACGCCAGCGCAGTGCCGGGCAGGGGGGTGAATTCCGCCAGCAGGGCGAGCAGCGCACGCCACGTGGCCGCACCATCGTGACGGGTGATTTGCCGGTGGAGCGCGCCAAGAAGATGGTGGTGCGCCGTGGTAGCGAAAAGCAGGAAATGTTTGCCCAGCAATTGCGCGAAAAGCGGGTGGACAGCCGCTTTGTCGGCGAATTGCGCATCCAGAAAGCGCTGGCGCTGACCGGCGTTGGCTCGCGCCGCGATTGCGATGAATGGGTAGCGCAGGGCCGTGTCAGCATCAACGGCGCCCGCGCCGAGCCGGGTGCACGGGTGCGCCAGGGCGATCGCGTGTTGTTCGATGGCAAGCCGCTCAACATCAAATGGCCGGACCGCCTGCCGCGCATCGTCATCTACCACAAGCAGGAAGGTGAGCTGGTCAGCCGTGATGATCCGGCCGGCCGTACCACCGTATTCGACCGCTTGCCCAAGGTGCAGTCGTCGGCCTGGGTGGCGGTGGGGCGGCTCGACTTCAATACGTCGGGACTGCTGATCTTCACCACCTCGGGTGATCTGGCCAACCGCATGATGCATCCGAGCTTCGAAGTGGAGCGCGAATATGCGGTGCGGGTGCTGGGTAGCCTGACCGATGAGCAAAAGCAGCAGCTCTTGAGCGGCGTGCAGCTCGATGACGGTGAAGCGCATTTCGACGTGCTGCAAGACCAGGGTGGCGAAGGGCAGAACCACTGGTACCGCGTCATCCTGCGTGAAGGCCGCAATCGCGAAGTGCGCCGCATGTTCGAGCATTTCGATCTGCAGGTATCGCGGCTGATGCGGGTGCGTTTCGGCTCACTGACCCTGCCATCGCGACTCAAGCGCGGCCAGTATTACGAGCTGGAGGAGCCGGAAGTGCTGTCGGTACTGAAATGGGCAGGCCTGGGGCTGACCGGGCGTACGCCTAGCCGCTAAGTGACTAAGGGCGAATCGACATGAATATCGAGCTGGAACGGCGGGCCAAACAGATTGGGCTGAATTTGCTGAACAACGAGATGCTTCGGCTACGCCTGGGTTGGGAGTTTGTGCGCCGCATTAGCGGCAACTTCGAAGACGAACGGGTTCGCGTTGCGTTTCACGGCTTTGAATCATTCCTTGCGGGCGGTATGGCGCGAGCCGATTTTGATGAATTGGTTCAAGCCATCCAACAATTAGCAAGTCAGCATCCTGGCTCCCAATCTATTGACGGCAGCCAACACGCTGCCGTTTCCGCTACCTATGCACTCGCTAAGGCGATGAGCGGAGATTTCCTACAAGCAGCGGACTACGCGGCCTATTCGCAGGTGTATGGCTATGGTGGGTACGCGGTGACAGATCCAGCGGCGTTCGACGACGAATTTCGCGCCCAGGTATCGATATTTGATTTGCTGGTTGCTGGTCTGGATTCAAACATTGCGGCCAAATCGTCCATCGATCCAATATGAACAAAGCCTTTACTAAAGAAAACGACGACGGCGACGACGATGCGCTGCCCGAGCATCTGCAGCTGCCCAATTCGACCAAGAACTATATGACCCCTGGTGGCTGGAACCGCATGCGCCAGGAATTGCATGAGCTGGTGACCAAGGAGCGGCCGGCGCTGACCCAGATGATCAACTGGGCGGCAGGCAATGGCGATCGCTCGGAAAATGGCGATTACATCTATGGCAAGAAACGCCTGCGCGAGATTGATCGGCGCATCCGCTTTCTCACCAAACGCCTGGAAAACGCCGAGGTGGTCGACCCCGAGCTGCGCGAAGCCACCGACCAGGTATTCTTTTCCGCCACCGTGACCATACTGCGCGGCGATGGCTGCGAGCAGACCATCAGCATTGTCGGCGTGGACGAGATCGATCTGGCACGTGGCCATATCAGCTGGATTTCCCCTCTGGCGCGTACCCTGACCAAGGCGCGTGAAGGCGATACCGTGGTGCTGCGCGGCCCGGCTGGTGATGAGGATATCGAGATACTGGCGGTGATGTATGTGTCACTGGCGTAAAGCGGCCGGTCGACAGTGACGGCGATTAGGGATGACCTAGGTATGAAGGGTGGAACGGCTATAGGTGCTTGCCGGGCGTTTGTACTGATGGTTTCGATGGGTGCCATCGCACCTATGGTATTTCTCGTATTGGTGGCGTTTCTGTCCGGCGGGTACGTCTTACTGCTATTTGTCTTCTTCCCGCGAATGCTTGCCGTGCTATATCCGTTCTTGCTCGGCACGAATGGTCACACCTGGCAGCCTGTATTTGCTCCGATGCCGGGGATGTTTCTCACCGTGCTCATGTGGTCGCTCATCGGCGGCGCCTTTTCGTATTTGGCACGCCATTGCACTTGGCGCAGAGCTGTGGGTATGGCGTTCCCAATGCTGGCTGTCTGCTGGGGTGCCACCTATGTCTTGGTAATGGCGCTGGATATTTTTGGCCCAGCGATACGCACCTAAGGATGCACTGAACGAATTGAGCTTCAACTTAGGTTGCAGGCTCCGGGAAATGGCTTGGTCGGTGGTAAGTCCTTGATTCCTTATGGATCAATCCCGCCCAATCCGCGTTGCGTGGAGGCGGGTTCGCGCTCGTGAGAATTCAGGCAGTCAGGACCACGAAGCGTGGCCCTGACTTCATGCCGCAATCTACTTTAGTCCGCGCTTTTCCAGCAGGTGGTCTACGCGTGGCTCGCGGCCACGGAAGGCGCGGTAGGCGCCCATCAGGTCGCGGCTATCGCCAACCGACAGGATTTGCTGGCGGAACCAGTCGCCATTCTTGCGGTTCAGCCCGCCGTGTTCGCGGAACCAGGCGCTGCTGTCGGTCGCCAGCACATCGCTCCACAAATACGCGTAATAGCCGCCTTCATAGCCGCCGCCGGAGAAGGCATGCAGAAAGTAGGTGCTGCGATAGCGTGGCGGCACTGGCGCAAAGTCCATACCGGCCTGCTGCAGGGCAGATGATTCGAACGCCAGTACATCGGCCGGCACCGCATCGCTGCTCAGCTGATGCCAGCGCTGGTCCAGCATGGCGGCCGCGGCATACTCGGTCGTCACGAAGCCTTCATTGAACTTGCGCACGCCGATCACCTTGTCCAGCAGGGCTTTGGGCATGGGTGCGCCGCTCTTGTAGTGGCGCGCATAGTGCTGCAGCACCTCGGGCCAAAATGCCCACATCTCGTTGAATTGCGACGGGTATTCGACAAAGTCGCGTGGCACATTGGAGCCGGCGAACTGCGGATAGCGCACATTGGAGAAGATGCCGTGCAGGGCATGGCCGAATTCATGGAAGGCGGTGACCACGTCGTCGGTATTCAGCAAGGCCGGCTGCCCCGGTGCAGGTTTGACGATATTGAGGTGATTGCCGATCACCGGACGGGTGCCGAGCAAGGTGGACTGCGGGATGTATTCATTCATCCAGGCGCCGCCTTGCTTGTTGTCGCGGGCAAACGGGTCCAGCAGGAATAGCGCCAGCGGTTTGCCGGTGTGATCGATGACCTCGAATACCCGCACATCAGCCTGGTAGACCGGCAGATCGCGTCTTTCCTTGAAGCGGATGCCGTATAGCTTGGTGGCGGCGTAAAACACCCCATCCTTGAGCACCCGGTCCAGCTCGAAGTAGGGTTTGAGCTGGGTGTCGCTGTAATCAAAGCGGGCCTTGCGCACCTTCTCGGTGTAATAGCCCCAGTCCCACGGCGCCAGGGTGAAGCCGCCCTTGGCCTTGTCGATTTCCGCCTGGATGTCGGCCGCCTCGCGCTTGGCCTGTACCAGGGAGGCGCTGGCGATATCGGTCAGCAGCTTGTTGGCCGCTTCCGGCGTCTTGGCCATCTGGTCGGCCAGCGAGTAGGCGGCATGGTTGGCATAGCCAAGCAGCTTGGCGCGTTCGGCACGCAGGCTGGCCTGCTGGCGGACAATTTCGCGATTATCGAATTCGCCACCATGGCTGCCTCGCTTAATCGAGGCTTCGAAGATGCGCTGGCGCAGCTTGCGGTTTTCCAGCACATCTACCGTTGGCTGGCCGGTGGTATTGATCAGCGCGACCAGATACTTGCCCGGCTTGCCGTGCTCCTTGGCGGCATCGGCGGCGGCAGCGATCTCCGCATCAGACAGGCCTGCCAGCTCGACGCGTGCGTCGACCAGTATCGCCGACTCATTACTGTCTTTTTGCACGTTCAACGTAAAGCGGGTCTGCAGCTTGGCCAGTTCGGCGTTGATCGCCTTGATGCGCGCCTTGTCGCTATCGCTGAGTTTGACGCCGGCGCGCACGAAATTGTCGTGATAGCGCTCCAGCAAACGCGCCGATTCGGCGTCGAGCTTGAGGCTGGCGCGCTGCTGGTACAGCGCATCGATGCGCGCAAACAGCTGGCTGTTCAGGTTGACTTCGTCGTCATGCGCCGCCAGAAGCGGGGCCAGATCGCTGCGCAGCGTGTTCAGCTCATCATTGCCATTGGCCGTGACCAGATTGCCGAACAACAGCCGCAACTGCGCCAAGGGGGCATTGGCGCGCTCCATCGCCACAATGGTGTTGTCAAAGCTTGGTGCGTCGCCATTACTGGCGATCTTGGCCACTGCTGCACTGTGGCGGCCCAGTAGCTCGGTAAACGCCGGGGCGAAGTCGGCAGTCTTGATCTTGTCGAACTGCGGCATGCCAAAGGGCAGGGGGCTGGCTTGCAGCAAGGGGTTGTTCTGCACAGCTGCGGCAAAGGCGGGCGCGGCGGACAGCAGGAACAGGCTGCCCAGCAGGGCAGGAAGCAGTTTCGACATGGGCACTCCAAGGGTCAGGCGGGCGAAGCGCGCACTATAAGAGAACTTTGCCCAGCGGCGCGGCAAGCGTGCGACAAAGCTGCAAAAATGCCTGCTCAATGAAGCAATGATGCGACAAGCGAGCCCGCCAGTGCCCACATGGTGAGGCCGATCAACACATCGAGCACGCGCCAGGACACGGGGCGCGAAAACAGCGGCGCCAGCTTGCGTGCGCCCAAGGCCAGCGCGAAAAACCACACAAAGGAGGCGCAGACCGCGCCAAGACCAAACGAAAAACGCTGCGCCGCCGGAAACTGCGCGCCAATGCTGCCCAGCAGCACCACGGTATCGAGGTAGACGTGCGGATTGAGCAGGCTGAAGCCCAACGTAGTCAGCACCACCTTGCGCCAATCCGTAACGCCGCCGCCGCTGGCGGCGTCTATTGCGCCCGGGTGCAGCGCCGCTTTGAAAGATCGCAAGCCATAGGCGGCCAGAAACAGCGCGCCAAAAATGGCCGCCCAGCGCGCCAGGCCCGGATGCGCGTTGATCAGCGCGCCAGCGCCCAGCAGGCCGGCGCTGATCAGCACTGCATCGCATAGCGCGCACACCAGGGCGGTTAGCAGTGGCGCGGCGCCTTGCAAGCCTTGGCGCAGCACAAAGGCATTTTGCGCACCAATGGCGATGATCAGGCTGGCACCGAGGCCAAAGCCACGCAGGGCAATATCAAACGAGAGGGGAGCGAGGTCGGCCATGGCGCAGGGCGAGCGACGAAAAGCGCGAGCTTAACCGCAGCGACACCAGGCGCGCACAGACAGCCGGGCAGATTTGTCCGGCAACTGGCATGGTGTGCTTGCCGGTACAGTGGCGATCGGTGTTTTCGAGCCCAGCAATATGGCGCCGCGCAGCAACACAGCCACGGGCGCGGCGGCAGGCTTTGGTAAGATGGTGGCTTGCCAAGGAAACGCCATGCTGCCTGTTGATCTCCACGCCCATTCGACCATCTCCGATGGCATGCTGCCGCCCGGCGAGGTGGTGGCGCGGGCTGCCGGCCGTGGGTGCCGCCTGTTTGCCCTGACCGATCACGACGATATCCGTGGCCTGGCCGATGCCGCGGCCGAAGCGGCGCGGCAGGGCATGGCGTTTCTGCCGGGGGTGGAAGTCTCGGTCAGCTGGCGCCGCCATACCATCCATATCGTCGGCTTGGGCATTGATCCGGCCAACCCGGTGTTGCTGGCGGGTCTGGCTGGCGTGCGTGCCGGCCGCGATGAACGGGCAGTACGCATGGCAGCCGAGCTGGCCAAGGTCGGTATCCCCGATATGCTGGAAGGCGCCCGCAAGTTTGCCGACAACCCGGAGATGATCGGCCGCGCCCATTTCGCCCGCCATCTGATCGAACGCGGCATCGCGCGCGATATGAAGGCGGTGTTCAAGCGCTTTCTGGCCAAGGGCAAACCGGGCTATGTGGCGCATGAATGGGCCAGCCTCGCCGATGCCGTGGGCTGGATCAAGGCCGCCGGCGGGGTGGCGGTGATTGCCCACCCGGGGCGCTACGATTTTGGCCGACCAACGCTGAATGAGCTGATCGAGGAATTCAAGGCAGCAGGCGGCGAGGCCATCGAAGTGGTGTCGGGCAGCCATCACCCCAGCGATACCGAACGATTTGCGCGCCTGGCCGAAGTGCATGGCCTGATGGCCTCGGTCGGCACCGATTACCACGCCACTGGCGAGGGCGCACGCGAGCCGGGCGTACTGGCTGATCTGCCGGCCGGCCCGTTGCCGGTATGGACGCGCTGGCCGCATTTGCAGGCAATCGTGGCCAGTGCCGCAGCACACATGGACCCGGCCAGCTTCCCCCAAACCGAACCCGATCAGGCTTGTTGAACGCAACCCATGTCCCAATACTTTTCCATCCACCCCGAGAATCCGCAGCCACGCCTGATCAAACAGGCGGTACAGATCATCCAGTCTGGCGGCGTGATCGCCTATCCCACCGATTCTTGCTACGCATTGGGCTGCCACCTTGGTGACAAGGATGCGCTGGAGCGTATCCGCCGCATCCGCCAGGTTGACGACAAGCATCATTTCACCCTGGTGTGTCGCGATCTGTCCGAGCTGGGTACGTATGCGCGGGTCGATAACCGGCAGTTCCGCTTTCTCAAGCGCGCCATGCCCGGCGCGTTCACCGTGATCCTGCAAGCCACCCACGATGTGCCACGCCGGGTGATGCATGCCAAGCGCTCCACCATAGGCTTGCGCGTACCACAGCACACGGCGACGCTGGCCCTGCTGGAAGAGCTGGGCGAGCCCTTGCTGTCGTCCACCTTGCTGCTGCCCGGCGAGGCTTTCCCGATGACCGATAGCTGGTCGATTCGCGAACGGCTGGAGCATGAGGTGGATCTGGTGATCGACGCCGGCCATTGCGGTGCCGAGCCGACCACGGTGATAGATCTGACCGGTGAAGACCCGCTACTGGTGCGGCAAGGCGCCGGCGATGCGGCGCTGTTTGGGCTGGCTTGAGGTCGCGGTAACCTTCTGATGCTTTGCGCTATGGCATGGACAGTGCTTGCCAACAATTCACCGTCCACACGATCGCTACAGGAGCCGGCCATGGCATTAAGCGGGGTAATGTGCTGCATATCGGGTATTTTGTCGCTCCTTGCGCTCCCCGTATCGGCGGCCACAGTGAGCGCGGCGTTTCAGCCTGCCTATGTCATATGCCCCGGTTTTTTCACGCCCGGCTATTTCGGGCCGCTAGCTTGCCCTGGGCCTAGCGACCTGCGGGGACCATTGCGGGTGACGGTCAAACCCGACATCGGCGAGCTGCCCATGCGTGTCGAGGGCGATAGCTATGGCTATGCCGGCAACCTGTATGTGGTTGCCCGTTTCGAAGGCCGTCTCTACGCCTACAGCACGCAAATGTCGGCAGATTTCTGGCCGTGGCAGTGGAAAGCATTGCCGGCCAAGGCCGCTGAAATTCCGCCAACCGGCATGCAATGGCCACTGACGGTAGATGTGCCGTTCTGGGGGTTGCCACGCACCGCCTTTTCCGACGGCACGGCTCAGGCCGACTTCAATGTCAACCTGGGTAGCGATGGCCGAGTCGACGGATACGCAGACCTCAAAGGCTTGCATGTCTATGCCGGCTTCAAGGCGCCTGGCACCGTTGTCAGGTCGGTCGCGGACCTTGTCGAAGTGCTGGCAACGCCCGACCACTAGCGCTTCTGACAACCTGCAGCGATCTCAGCCAAGGCGCCCTAGCGCTGCTGTACTGCAGGTACTCGGCCGGCAAGCCGGCTACGCCGCCAAGCGCTTCCATGGCCGCCGATACCGGTTGAAAACGCGACCCTTTCAGCGCTTCCCTAGGTGCATAGGCCGGTGGCTTGCGGCATCATGTCGCCTTTGTTGGCGCCGGAGCCTGTCATGCTGTTTGCCCCTCGTGTGTTTGCCATCGCGGCCATCTATGGAATCCTTGCCCTGCTGCCGCTGTATTTTGCCGAGCCGCTGCTGAATCAGCTGTTCCCGCCTGCCATCACCCATCCCGAGTTTTACTATGCCTTTCTCGGTGTCGCACTTGCCTGGCAGGTGGCTTTTGTGCTGATCGCGCGCGAACCGGCGCGGCTGCGGCCCATCATGTTGCCGGCGGTTCTGGAAAAACTCGGCTATGGTCTGGCGCTGCTGACCTTGTTTGCATCGGGGCGCCTGCCAGCCATGGCTATCGGCACGGCCATTGGCGACTTGCTGTTCGCCGTATTGTTTTTTATCGCCTGGCGCAAGACGCCGGAACCAGATTAACCAAATAACAAAGTCAGTAGAACTGGACTCGTCTACCATGCAAGCGTTTATCGACGTAATTACTCTTTACGCCCTGCCCGTTATTTTTGCGTTGACCATACCGGAGGCTGCGCAGGCATTCGTAGCCGATAAACTGGGTGATCGTACAGCGCGTTCAATGGGGCGGTTGACCCTGAATCCCGGGCCGCATATTGATCTCGTTGGTACAGTCCTGTTGCCTTTGGGAGTAATACTGCTCGCAAAACTGGCTGGCAGCATCGTCCCGATGATACTGATCGGTTGGGCAAAACCCATTCCGGTAGATTTCAGGTATCTCAAGAATCCGAAAAAAGCACTGCTATGGATATCCTTGGCCAATCCGGTTGCCAATCTTGGGCTTGCTTTTATGTGGGCTGCATTGTTTAAGCTGGGTTCTTTGTCTCCAGAAAGCTATTTCTCCAGCCCTATGACACAGATGGCAAAGATTGGCATTTTGATGAATGCAGCTTTTGCCATTTTGATGTTGATACCAATCCTGCCGTATCCCGGCGGTCGTATTGTAATTAGCCTACTGCCGGAACATTTGGCTGTTCGGTATGCACAGCATGAACGCTGGGGTAATTTGATTGTTCTGGGACTTTTTATTACCGGCCTACTTGGCGTTATTTTATTGCCGTTTATCCGTGCTCTTGTGCAATTTATTGCGCTGATATTTGGTTTGTAAGCCGCAAGGCACTGCGTGATTCTGTTTGATTGTTCTCCTGCCAGAGCAGGCCATCCGGCCCGCTCTGGCATTACACCAGCGACCAAGCTGTCAGCGCTGTGACGTGCCGGCTTTATTTCCCGCCCGGCCGCAAACCCAAGGTAAGTAGCGAGGTATCGGCGGTAACCGGGGTGATGCTGACAAATGCCCAATACGATGCAGTCGACCATTCGGCATCGGCGGAAAGCATGGTGGGCTTGTTATCGACTTTATGGCTGCTTTCCGGCCCATACACGGAACGTAATTCGGCGCAGAGCTTGTCGAATAGTTTCAGGTTTTCGGCATTGCGCGTCATGTCGCTCGATAGATTGACCTGAAAAAAGCGATCGCCGAGGAAAAAGAATTTGGCACTGAAGGTGCCGCCCGCCATATTCACCGGGTTGATGCCTAATTTTCCGACCGAGCCATTGAACAAGCGGTCGGAATTGATGGCCTGTGTGCCCGCTACCTTGCTTTTCACCTCGTCGATCGACATGCCAGTCTTCAAGCCGGCAGTGAAAATACCCGATGACCCGCTATTGCGTATTGCCAGGGTCTTGGCCGTGCTGTCCTTCTCGCACGGCGCTTCCTGAAAGGAAACGCTGCCATTCTTGGTGCATTGGTAAACCTGGGCGCTGGCTGATGTACACAGGGCCAGCATCAGGCCGGCGCTAAGGGTTTGCAGTTTCAACATGTCGGCTCCGCTAGTTGGGGGTAAACAAGGCCATTGCTGCGCATGCGTTGGGGCAGTTAGCCCGGATGGAGTGAAACGTAATCCGGGGCAGGGCACTGCGCGAATACATTTGATGGTGCCGTTGGGGGCCGGAGGCCCGCAACGGATTGCGCCTGTGGCTGCATCCAGGCGACAAAGGGGCGGATCGAGCAAGCTGTTTCCCCGGCCGCTTAGGAGCCGGGGCGGTCAGATCGGGACGGAATCACGCTTCGGCCAGCGCAGCCAGGGCGGCGCCTACTTCCTCGGCGGCAACTCCGTCTGCCAGACTCACCGGCGCCTGCGCCAGCGCGGCTGCGCCTTCGGCTTTCAGCCGGCCTACCCATTGCCCGGCCTCGCGGCCTTGCTCGAAACCTGCGCTTTGCAGAAGCAGGCGGCCATCAGCGGCAGTCAGCTTGAAGTAGAAGCGGCCATCGGCCTCTCGGTATTGCTTGAATACCGGCAAGGCCGCCTTTTGCGTAGCGGCGCTGCTGGCAGCGGCAAGCGGCTGGAACGGGCGCAGGCCAACGGCAGCGCGTAGCTCGGCCAGGAAAGGGGCAGCGATGGCGCGGGCGCGCTGGGCGCCTTGCTGCATCAGGGCTTCCAGCTGTTCCGGCGCGGCCATTAGTGCTTCGTAGCGCGCGCGCATCGGGCCGATTTCGGCTTCGATTTGTTGGTAAAGCCTTTGCTTGGCCTCACCCCAGCCCAAACCTGCCACCAGCTCGGCGCGGAAGGCGGCCGTTTGCTCGGGCGTGGCAAAGGCCTCGAACAGGGTGGTCAGCGCGGTGGAGTCCGGGTCTTTCGGCTCTCCCGGCAGGCGCGAGTCGGTGACGATGCGGGCGATGGCGTCTTTCAAGCCTTTGCTGCCGCCTTCGAACAGGGGCACCACATTGTCGTAGCTCTTGCTCATCTTGCGGCCATCCAGGCCCGGCAGCAGCGCCATTTCGGCGTCGATCTGCGCATCGGGCAGGGTAAAGAATTCGCGGCCGAACAGGTGATTGAAGCGCTGCGCCACATCGCGCGCCATTTCGATATGCTGCACCTGATCGCGCCCTACCGGCACGCGGTGGGCATTGAACATCAGGATATCGGCCGCCATCAGCACCGGGTAGCAGAACAGGCCCATGGTCACGCCGTGATCGGGGTCTTCGCCGGCAGCGACATTGATATCGGTCGAAGCCTTGTAGGCATGGGCGCGGTTCATCAGGCCCTTGGCGGTCACGCAGGTCAGCAGCCAGTTCAATTCGGTGATTTCCGGCACATCGCTCTGCCGGTAGAAGGTGACGCGCTCGGTGTCGAGGCCGGCGGCCAGCCAGGTGGCGGCCAGCGCCATGCGCGAGCGCTCGATGCGCGCCGGCTCATCGCATTTGATCAGGGCGTGGTAGTCGGCCAGGAAGAAGAAGCTGTCTACGCCGGCTTCGCGGCTGGCGGCAATGGCCGGGCGGATGGCGCCGACGTAGTTGCCAAGGTGTGGGGTACCGGTGGTGGTGATGCCGGTCAGGACACGTTGGGTCATGGATGGATTCCGCATGGTTGCAAACAGGGTCAAGGCAGGCGTTGACCAGCCCGCAAGTCTAGCCGGCTTGTCGGCTTGGCGATACAGGGCGCAGCAGGCCGGCGCCAATGTCGGTTATGATGAAGGGCCATGAAGCGCTGTAGTCGGCGCTTCTTCGAGATCATCACTGTCTTCCCACCCATGTATCCAGACCGCGTTTTATCCGGCATGCGCCCCACCGGCGCCTTGCATCTTGGCCACTACCATGGCGCTTTGAAAAACTGGGTTCGCTTGCAAAGCGAAGTCGAATGCCTGTTCATGGTGGCCGACTGGCATGCCCTGACAACCGCTTACGACGACCCCAGCATCATCGCCAGAAGTACCTGGGATATGGTGATCGACTGGCTGGCGGCCGGCATCGACCCGGCACAGTCCACCCTGTTCATCCAGAGCCGGATTCCCGAGCATGCCGAATTGACCCTGCTGATGGGCATGAACACGCCACTGGCCTGGCTGGAGCGGGTGCCGACCTATAAAGACCAGATCGAAAAGCTCAGCCACAAGGACCTCGGCACCTATGGCTTTCTCGGCTACCCCTTGATGCAGACCGCCGATATCGTCATCTACCGTGCCAACCAGGTGCCGGTGGGCGAGGATCAGGTGCCGCATATCGAACTAAGCCGCGAAATCGCCCGGCGCTTCAACCATATGTATGGCCGCGAGCCGGGTTTTGAGGCCAAGGCCGAGGCGGCAGTGAAAAAACTCGGTAGCAAAAAGAGCAAGTTGTACGACGAATTACGCACCCGCTATCTGCAACATGGCGACGACGAAGCGCTGGAAGCCTGCCGCGCGCTGCTGGCCGATACGCAAAACCTCAGCCACGGCGATCGCGAGCGCCTGTTCGGCTATATCGAGGGCAAGGGCAAGATGATCCTGTCCGAGCCGCAGCCGCTCCTCACCATCAATAGCAAGCTCCCCGGCCTTGATGGAGCCAAGATGAGCAAGAGCTATGGCAATTACATTGCCCTGCGCGAAACGCCAGAGAACGTGAGCAAGAAGGTGCGCGGCATGATGACCGACCCGGCGCGTGCTCGCCGCACCGATGCGGGCGACCCGGAAAAATGTCCGGTGTGGCAGTTCCACCAGATCTATTCCGACGACAACACCCGCGACTGGGTGGTGCAAGGCTGCAAGAGCGCCGGCATCGGTTGCCTGGAATGCAAGCAGCCGGTGATCGACGCCATCAATGCCGAGCAGGCACCGATCATCGAGCGCGCCCAACCCTATCTGGAAGACCCGACCCTGGTGCGCAATATCGTCGAGGACGGCTGCGAAAAGGCGAAAAAGCTGGCTTCCGAAACCGTGCGCGATGTGCGCGAGGCCATGGGCCTCGGTTACAACTGAAACAATCACCGGCCTAGCCAAGCGCCACAGGCCGCAGCAGAAAAGGGCAGGGCATGTTTGTTGTGGTTCTCACCTATGTAAAGCCGCTCGAGTTCGTGGATAGCCTGATCGACGCCCATGTGCGCTGGTTGCAGGCCCAATACGCCGCCGGCTACTTCCTCGCCTCGGGCCGACGGGTGCCGCGTACCGGCGGGGTGATCCTGGCGCAGGGGCTGGATCGGGCAACGCTGGATGCCGTGCTGGCGCAAGACCCGTTCCAACAGCAAGGCGCGGCCCAGTACGAGGTGATCGAATTCACCCCCGGCATGGTGGCGGAGCCGCTGCGCTTTTTGATGGATTGAACCGGGCACTTGATCCGCCAGCGCAGCCGAAATGGTGGGCTGTAGCGTAGGTGGCGCGGCGGATCTGGTTTACGACGATAACGGCAATATCAACGCCAAGCGCGATGTCGGGGCCTGTCGCCACGACGATCTCAGACATCGGCATGTGGAAACCAGAATTATCGGCGTAGTGAAACGTAGCGATGGTTACGATGCGATTCCCTCAAGCCACAACTCGAATGAAACGCCGACAGGCTTTCCCTTGCCGATTCAGATGCTGAATATCATTTATTTGATCGGGTGCCTCGAGGGAGTGGGCAGGGCGCTCATTCAGAACATTGGGGAACTATCTTCAAAAACTAGCAGCGATAACGCTTGTGGCAGTCGCTATGAGAACATGCGCACACTCGTCGATGTTTCGCTCGAGGTTGGCTTTTTGGCTGGCTATGCAGAGAATAATTGAACAAGCGAAAACCGGCTTTGAGTTTGATTTAGGAGAGGCTCCGATGGTTATAGATAATATGGCGATTATGCCTGAGAGTGCATATATAGTGTTCGTGGCGCAAGCCGGGAGGCAGGTTTCAAGTAGACCTGCCGCGGGACATACGCTAGGCGTATGCGTTGTTATGCGGAATGATTTGCACGATTTGGAAAGTACTGATTTGGGGAAAATTTTTCCAAGTGGGCTTATCGATGTGCGATCTGATGTGTTGGCTTATTTTGAGAAATTCAAGGGTATGGATGTTGGGCAGTGGCATGGCTCAATGGGACCTATTGATAAAGTGACTCAGAAAGTTATAAAGGAGCCCGATCACGGCCGCTTAGTACCGAGCACTGAGCCATTGGGTGGATTCGCTTATATTCCAAATTCTGACTATGTAGGGGGCGACCATTTAATCGTCCAGGCAAGCGTAAATGGCTACACAGTTCAACTTAGATACTACATTCATGTGTCTGAGCCAGAAAGCTATCCATCATACAAGGATTGTTCGAAATTTCATCCTACGAAAGGAATCATCTGGAAGCTGTCTCAGTTCTTCGATCCAACTGACGATAGCCAGGAAGGGCGGGTCCCCAGAGGTAACTCACACGAATCCTTGTAGTGCGGGTGGCTCTATTGCGCTGCGAGAATCCTGCGGATTTGGCTAGCTCCGGTCGATGCTGTGCCATTTGAATTTGTGGCATACGCCTTTGGCCAAGCCACGGGTTTGCATACATCGATTTACGGCATAGCGGATTTCATACGGCTGAATAATGCTATCCATGGCAATGCCGGCGACAAGATCGAAAAACTCAAGGCGTCGATTTGGTGCCGAGCGAATGCCGATACTCAGCGAATCATTGCTCGCCGCTGTCAGGCTGCGGCGTACTGTGGCGTCTTCTGGCTTGAATGCACTCCAATTCTGCGGCGATCCGTGGCGCCAGGGGCTGCAGCACGCGGTAGATACTTTCGGTATCGCTTATTGACTGCTCGTCCATCACGGCCAGCAAGCCCAGAACACTGCCGTCGCTGCCGGCTAGGGGCACGCCGATATAAGCTTCGAGTTGCGCATCGATCGGATAAAGGCCGGATAGATTGCACGGAATCTGCAAGGATTCGCCATCCAGCACGGTGCGGCATGGCGTGGTGCCATGGTCATAAAAGAACGGTTTTTGCAGATTGTCGCGATCGGCCAATGCCAGGGCATGCGCCTGTGGTTGGCGTTTTTCCGTGATCATCGCCAGCTTTACGTCCAGCTCACGGGTCAGGGCTAGCACCATCGCCGCCAGGCATTTTTCGCCGCGAAACGGTGCAATGGCCTGCAGCAGCTTGACCTGGTGGTCGGCAATGGCTTTCTGACTCGGCATGCTCCCAACTCCTTCAAACGCCTACACGCTTCCAACAGTAGTACGGCTATAGCGCATTGATACAGTACGGGTGTGATTTCACCCCTCAAACCTGTGGACACAGAGCGCACCGAGATCACGGAGCACATAGAGATAACCAGACCGGATTTGGCCTTTCTCCGTGTCCTCTGTGTTCTCCCCGTTCTCTGTGCCTACAGGTTTTGCTTTTTGGGTATTGCTGCATCGTCGGGAGACATATAACAAGCCAAAACCTGTAAACACAGAGCACACAGAGAACACCAGACTGGATTTGGCCTTTCTCCGTGTCCTCAGTGTTCTCCCCGTTCTCTGTGTCTACAGGTTTTGCTTGTTGGGTCTTGCTGCATCGTCGGGAGACATATAACAACCCAAAACCTGTAAACACAGAGCACACAGAGAAAACCAGACAGGATTTGGCCTTTCTCAGTGCGCTCTGTGTCCTCCCTGTTCTCTGTGTCTACAGGTTTTTGCCTTGCCTTGCCTTGCCTTTTCGCCGCAGCGCCAGCATCAAGCCGCGCGCAGGGCGTCGACGATCTTGAGGCGGGCTGCCCGCACCGCCGGCAAGAAGCCGCCCAACAAGCCCATGAATAGCGAAAAGATCAGCGATTTGATGATGATGGCCGGGGTAAGGGCAAAGCTGAAAGCCAGCTCGGAAAAGGTCTGGAAATTCATCGTCGATACGGTAAAGAACTGCATGCCGCTGGCTGCCAGAAGGCCAAACACGCCGCCCACCAGGCTCAATAGCAAGGCCTCACCGAGGAAGGCGGCCAGGATGCTGCGGCGGCGAAAACCCAATGCGCGCAGTGCGCCGATTTCGCCGGTGCGATTGGCGACGGCGGCATACATGGTGATCATGGCGCCGATAATGGCGCCGACCGAGAACACCACCGACAGCACGCTACCCAATACACCGATAAAGGTGCTCATTGCCTGGCTCTGGTCGGCATAAAAGCGCGTTTCCGGCTTGAATTCGGCGGTAATGCGCGGATCGCCCTCCAAGCGCTTTTGTACTGCGTCGAACTGCTGCTTGTCCTGTAGCTGGAAGATCACCGCCGAAAACGCCAGCCGGCGGAAGGCCTGGATCATTTGTTCGGCATCGCCCCATACCTCGGAATTAAAGCCGGTTTTGCCGGCATCGAAAATGCCGACCACCGTCCAGTCGCGCCGGGCGAAGCGTAGCGATGCGCCCAGCTGCACGCCGGCAAAGCCATTGGCAATGGCGCGCCCCACCATGATTTCCGAGGTGCCGGCACGCGGCGCACGGCCTTCTACCAGCTGCACTTGCGGCCGCAGCGCCAGCCCAAGCTCGCCGGTGCCGCGCACGACGATATTGGCCGGCTTGCCGCTGCCTTTTTTGTTCAGCGAAATCAGCACTACCGATTCGTGGCTGACCAGGCGCCGGCCACGGCCATCGACGGCCAGCGCCGGATCGCTGTCGATAATGCCGGCCTCCAGCCGCGACACGCCGCTCTGCACCTCGGTTTGCGAGCCCTTGCGTATCGCCACCACATTGTCGTCGCGGCCAGTGGCGGTAAGGGTCTGCTCAAGTCCGGTGCGCATCATCAGCACGGTGGCGAACACGAATACCACCAGGGCCATGCCGCCAGCGGTCAGCGCGGTGGTCAGGCGGCGGGTGAGCAGATTGCGCCAGATATAGTTGAGCGGAATGCTCATGCCACAGCCCTCAAGCCTTCAACAATACGGATCTGCATCGAGCGCCATGCCGGCACCGCTGCGGCGATCAGCCCGACGACGACTGCGCCGGCCGCCTGCTGCAGCACGGTATGCGCCGAGATATTGAACACCGGCAAGAATGCACTGAGTGCCTTGCCGATGCCGGCCACCGCCGGAATGGTCAGCAGGATGCCGAGCGCGCCGCCGATGGCGCACATCAGTACCGATTCGAACAGGATCAGCCAGCCCACCACCGGCGGGCCAAAACCAAGCGCCTTCAGGGTGGCGTATTCGCTGGTACGCTCGCGCGCCGACATCGCCATGGTATTGGCCATTACCGCGGCAATGATCAGGATCACCACATAGCTGACGATCTGGATCGCCAGCACGATGGTGTCGGTCATCGCCACAAAGCTCAGCTGGAAGGCTTTTTCGGTTTCGGTGAGCGTTTCGGCCAGCGAATTCTTGAACTGGGCATCGACCCGCTCGCTGATCAAGGCGGCCTGGCTGCCATCGCGGATGCCGACGACAAAGATGCCGGTTGCATCGCCGCGCCGGGGGTAGAGCACCTTGATCCGCTCATTGAGCAGTTTCCAGTGAAACAGGAACTGGCTCTCGTCGGTGCCCTTGTCGCGCCCGGTATAAATGGCACGCAGGGTGAAGCGGTAGGTGCCGGGGTAGATGGTGCCCTTGATCGGAATGGTGTCGCCCACCTTCCAGCCAAAGCGCTCGGCCAGCTTGCGGCCCACCATGCAGCCTTGCCGATCGCGCATAAAGGCGGCGCGCTGGTCCTCGTTCAGCACGAATTCCGGGTAGAGCGGCAGATAGCTCGGCACATCGACGGCAAACTGCGGGAAGAAATTTTTCGGCTCGATATACACGCCGCCAAACCAGTTGGCCCAGGAAATGCCGCTGACGCCATCCACACTGCGGATGCGGTCGGCGTAGCTGATCGGTAGCGGAAACACCAGCGAGATGGCATTGCGGCTGATCAGGCGCTTGTCCGATGCCGCATCGGCGCCGGCATACCAGGCCGACACCACCGTGCTAAGGAGGCCAAAGGCAAGAATGGCGATGGTCAGGCCCGCCAGGGTCAGCGCCGCGCGCAGGCGGTGGCGAAAGGCGTTTTTCAGCGCCATCTTGAGCAGGAACAGGGTCACGGCTGCGCTTCCTGCCGGTTGATTTCCAGCGCCGATAGCTCGCCTTTTTCCAGATGGCGAATGGCATGGGCGCGCTCGGCAGCTCGCGCATCATGGGTCACCATCACAATGGTCTTGCCCAACTCGCCATTGAGACGATCGAGCAGATCGAGAATCTCGCCGGCCGATTTGCGGTCCAGATCGCCCGTGGGTTCGTCGGCCACGATCAGGGTCGGGTCGCTGACCAGGGCGCGGGCAATGGCTACCCGTTGTTGCTGGCCGCCCGACAACTCATTGGGGTAATGGCTCATCCGGTCGGCCAGGCCCACCATCTGCAGCGCCAGCTCGGCATGCTCGCGGCGTTCGCGCCGGTTCAGGCGGGTCAGCATCAGCGGCAATTCGACATTTTCCAGCGCCGTCAGCACCGGCATCAGGTTGTAGAACTGGAAGATAAAGCCGACATGGCGCGCCCGCCAATCGGCCAGCTCGCCTTCATCGAGGCTGGCGATATCGGTGCCGGCGACGATGATCTGGCCGGCAGTGGGTTTGTCGATGCCAGCCAGCAGGTTGAGTAGGGTGGACTTGCCGGAGCCGGACGGGCCCATCAAGGCAAGAAAATCGCCGGTGGCGATATCGAAGTCGATATCGGTCAGCACCTCGATCTGTTGGCCGCCACGCTGGTAAGACTTGCCGACATGGCGCAGGGCTACGGCGGGGATGGCCTCGCTCATGCCTTTTTCTCCGTGACCTTGGCCTCGTCCTTGAGTTGGCCCGGCTCGATCACTACCGTATCGCCGAGCTTGAGGCCCGACTTGACCTCCATCAGGTCGCCCAGCTTGCCACCCAGCTGCACCGCGGTGCGATGCGCCACCCCGTCGCGCAGTACGTATACCGCGCCATTCACTACCGCCTTCGGGCTCACTGCCAGACGCGGCTTGCGCTCGTCTGCTGCCAGGGTGCGGCTGAGGAAATTTACCTTGGCACTCATTTCCGGCAGTACGCGGGCGTCTTTTTCGATAAAGCCGATCTTGAACGTGACAGTGGCCTTGCTGCGATCCACCGAGGGCACAATGCTGTTCACCCGGCCCAGCAGGCGCAAGTCGGGCAGGGCATCGAGCTGGATTTCGCAGGGCTGGTCCATCTTCGCCTTGAACAGGCTGGCTTCGGACACATCGGCTTCCACTTCCAGCGTGTTCATGTCCGCCATGGTCACTACCGCGCCTTTGGAATCGGCGCTGGCGTTGAATGGCGAAATCACATCGCCGACATTGGCGTTCTTGGTGAGGATCACCCCTGAAAACGGCGCCTTGATCACCGAGTTGGACAACGCTACGCGCGCTTGCGCTACCACCGCTTCTGCCTGGCGTACTGCCGCCGCCTGGGCGGCAACCGCCGCGCGGGCCTGCTGGTCGCGAGAGATGGCACTGTCGTTGGCCGAGCCCGACAGAAAGCCGCGCTGCAATAAATCGCTGCTGCGTTTGCTGTTTTGCCTGGCGTCCAGTGCGTCGGCCTCGGCACGTTTTAGCAAGGCCTTGGCCGACTCGACGCTGGCCAGCGCCTGGGCAAGTTGCGCCTGCAGGTCGGCGCTCTCCAGCCGGGCGATCACCTCGCCTTCCTTGACCTTGCTGCCCTCGCGCACCCCCAGCCATTCCAGGCGGCCGGTGGCTTTGGAGGCGATGGACGCTTTTTTCTGGGCGACGACATAGCCGGTGGCGGTCAAGTCGGCAATGGCGCTGGATGGCCAGGCCTCGGTCACCCGGGTGGTTTCCACTGCTACCGGGGCGCGGCCGCGT
>NZ_JAYRLZ010000046.1:19749-20503 GCF_041904975.1 Chitinimonas sp.
ACCGAACAGCACGGCGATCCCGGCTATGGCGACGATCCAGCCGGTGAAACGGCGTTTGCGCGAGCGGCTGGTATTGCGGTCAATGGCAAGCTTGGCAAGGGTATCGGACATGATGGGCTGGTATGGGCGTTGGATTGGGGGCAAGTGTAGGCCCGCAGCGGCCTTGGGTGACAGTGCCGCTGCTGCAGTGCGGCAAAAACGTTACAGCGGGCACTATGCAGCCTTACCCGGCGTGAGGGTCAAGTCTTGGTCGGGCGCTCTTGAAACTTGCCTTTGCCGAACCGATCTAGCGCGGGAGAGGCGCGCCACGGCTGCTGGCCGCCGAGCAACCTGTCAACCGCGATTACAAGGAGTACGCCATGCCCAAACCGACCAGCAGATCAATCCAGCGCAGCGCCTGGCTGCGTGGCGGCCTGGCATTGGCACTGCTGGGGCTGCTGGCGTGGTCACTACAGGCGCAAAGCCGCGCCGTGGGCGATGCGCCACCACGAGCAGTCAGCCCGCGAGGCGAATTGGGCGTGGAGGAGCGTAACAATATTGATATCTTCAAGCAGGCCTCGCCCTCGGTGGTGCATATCACCACCCTGGACAATGTCTCCAGCTTCTTTTCCTTTGATGTCCAGCAGATCCCGCGCGGCACCGGTACCGGCTTTGTCTGGGATAAAGACGGCAATATCGTCACCAATTTCCATGTGATCCAGGGCGGCGATGCGGCGCGCGTCACCCTGGCGGACCAGTCCAATTATAAGGCCAA
>NZ_JAYRLZ010000361.1:0-3531 GCF_041904975.1 Chitinimonas sp.
TTGGTAAGTCTGAGCGGACAACGGTCGGTCATGGCTATGTACTTGCCAAAGAAGCCAGCGACGCCATCAACGATTTGAGCTATCGCCCTGGCGGTAGCAACAACGCTGCCGTTCTGGCCAAAATTAGTCCAGAGCAGAACAACCATGGCGAAACGACGCTGACCAGCGCCGATTTGCGCGGTAGCACCGAGTTCGGCGAGTTGGCGGGTGGTGCGATCGGTTTGGCTGTTGGCGTAGAGGCACGCCGCGAGTCGATCAAGATCGATCCGGACAGCCATCTCAAGCGTGCCGAATGGGTAGGCCTGGGTTCATCCTCGGCCGATGGTTCCCGCAATGTTCAATCCATGTTTGGTGAATTGCGCTTGCCGGTGTTGAAGACATTGGAGGCAGAAGCTGCGGTGCGCTTCGACCACTACAGCGACTATGGCAACTCCACCACGCCCAAGGTCGGCTTGAAGTGGACGCCCAATAGCACCATTGCGCTGCGCAGCACCTATTCCGAAGGCTTCCGTGCACCTGGCTTGACTCAGATCAGCAAGTCAAGCGTGCAGTCGTTCAATACCATTACCGACCGCCTGCGTTGCGCTGGCAATGTTGATCCGAAGACGCTTGATGGTACCGAATGCACATCGGGTCGCTCGATCTCCTCGCAAATTCAGGCTAACCCCAACTTGAATCCGGAACGCTCGAAGAGCTACACCCTGGGCCTGGTGTTCTCGCCGACCAATAACTTCAGCAGCACGGTCGACTACTACGAAATTCGCCGCCGGGATGAGATCGACCGGGTTGGTTCGCAATACATCATCGATCAGACCTACTTGAATGGCGATCAGCGCTTCGTGAACCAGATTTTCCGCAATCCACTGCAAGACACTTGGGTGCGCGACAAGTCAGGCAATCTGATTCCCAATTCCGGCCCGATCGTCAGTACGGTACGCAAATTCTTCAATCTGGGTGAGTCGCGTCTGAAGGGTGTGGACTTGAGCGTAACCTTGAAGAACAGCCTGGGCGAATACGGCAAGCTGTCCAGTACCTTCGACGGCAGCTATATGCTTAGCTACAAGCAGTACACATTCCCTGGCGATCCGTTCCGTGACTACGCCGGCGCCAGCGGCCCAAATGGTGCGTTGCCGCGTCTTAAGGCTTCGATGGCATCGACCTGGAGCAAGGGACCATACAATGTCACGGGTCGAGTGAACTTTACCGATGGCTGGTACAACAGCGATTCTTTCCTCAATTGCGCCACGACTACCAATCCAGCCTATACCGCTGAGTTCCCGAACTGCCGCGTCAGCTCGTGGACGACGTTTGACCTGAACGTTGGCTACACCGGTATCAAGAACCTGACGCTGAGTGCCACAGTGCGTAACCTGTTCAACCGCGAGGCGCCATACGACGATAGCTCCACCGCTATCATCAATCAGGGTTATAACGATGGCTTCCATAACCCGTATGGTCGTTATCTCAATGTGTCGGCCAGCTACAAGTTCTATTGAGCAGTACCCTGGCAAAACATCAAGAACCCCTGCATTGCAGGGGTTTTTTCATGGTGCGGCGCCTATTGACGAGACAGGGGACGATCTTTGCTTTGTTGTGCGCAAGCCTGAAACGGCTTTGGTCGTACAAATGCAACAGTTTGTAACGAATTGTTCATCGTTGCTTACATGAGCATCACCAAATCCTTATCATGCTGCTGGACTGGAGGCAGGAACCTTGCGTTTGTGCAGTGAATTGCATGATCCGCGCCAGCCGACATTCCTGATATCGCCGACGCGACCTGCGTCTGGCGGCCCATTCCTTTTGTGGAGCAGACGCGTTATGCAACTTAACAAGATCATGATTTCGCTGTTGGCAGCTACGGCCGCCGGCGGCGTAATGGCAGCAGAGCAGGTTGAAAAGGTCGAACGTATTGAAGTTACCGGTTCGAATATCAAGCGCACCAACAAGGAAGGCCCATTGCCGGTTTCCATCCTGCGCAAGGAAGAAATCCAGCGCAAGGGTGTGGCCTCGACCAACGACCTGATCCGCTCGCTGGCCATCATGTCCAGCTTCAACGATGAGCTGACCTCCAATTCGCCCAATGTTTCCGGCTCGTCGTCTGTCGGATTCCGTGGCCTGAGCGGTAGTCAGACCGTCGTGCTGCTTAACGGCCGCCGCCTGGCAAACTATGGCTTCGACGGTGAGTTTGTCGACCTGAATACCATTCCGCTTGGCGCCATCGAGCGCGTCGAAATCCTGAAGGACGGCGCCGCTGCCATTTACGGTGCCGATGCCATCGGTGGCGTGATCAACTTCATCACCCGCAAGGACTACCAGGGCATCGAGGCTTCGGCTGGCTACGGTGTGTCGCAAGAGGGTGATGGCGACGAGAAGCAGGCTTCGCTGTCCGGTGGCTATGGCGACTACGCCACGCAAGGCTTCAATGTGCTGGCCAATGTCAACTGGTTCAAGCGCGAGCCGATCATGAACCTGGATCGCGAACGCACCAAGACCGGCGATTATCGCCGCTTTGGTGGTACCGACCAGCGCTCGACCTTTTCGCCCACCGGCAACTTCCTGAACCCGAAGACTGGCCTGCAGTCGCCGTATCTGCCATGCGCATCGAAGGACCTGCTGATCAGCCCGTCGCCGCTCGATGGCAAGGGCACCAGCTGCCTGTTCGACTTCTCGCCATTCCGCCCGACCGTCTACCCGACCGAGCGCAAGAGCGCCTTCCTGTCCGGTAGCCTGCGTATTGCCGACAGCCACCGCTTGTTTGCCGAATTCATGGTCAGCGAGACCACCAGCAATACCTCGGCAGCCCCAGCGCCAGCCAACTTCACGGTGCCGGCAAGCCATCCGAGCAATACCTTCGGTGTGCCGCTGACCGTACGTGGTCGTCCGCTGCAAGCTGGTCCGCGTACCACCGAGAACGACGCCACGGCTACCCGTTTCGTTATTGGTCTCGACGGCGAACTGGCCGGCTTTGATTACAAGCTGGCCTTGGGTGAAGCGCGCAACAAGGTGACCAACACGGATGGCGGCTATCTGAAGAATGACGGCGTGCTCGCCGGCATCGCCAACGGCACCTTCAACCCGTTCGCGTCAACCAATAGCGCAGCGGTAATGAACGCGCTGGCAGCCAATGAAGTCCGTACCGGTGAAACCCGCTATAGCTTCGTTGAAGCCAAGGTGTCGCGTGAAGTGATGGAACTGCCGGCAGGTCCGGTGGGTCTGGCGCTGGGCCTGACTGCTGCAAAGGAAAAGCTGGACGACGTGCCTAGCGCCAATCAGGTTGCCGGCAATGTCTTCGGTTCGATCGCCCAATCCATCGCCCGTGGCGAGCGCGATTCGCGTGCTGCCTTCATGGAAGTGGGTATCCCTATCCTGAAGAACCTGGAAGCCCAGCTGGCCGTACGTCATGACCGCTATGACGGCGGCACCAACTCGACCACGCCGAAGATCGCCATCCGCTATCAGCCGATGCCGGAACTGCTGTTGCGCGCCTCCTACTCGGAAGGCTTCAAGATGCCGTCGCTGCGTGACCTGTTC
>NZ_JAYRLZ010000047.1:0-20326 GCF_041904975.1 Chitinimonas sp.
AACCGGAATTTCATTACTCGCGCCCCATTTTTGCGTACTGCTCGGCTTCGCTGATGATGTCGTCAAACGAGCCTAGCCGGCTGACCAGCGCATCGACATCGGCGCCAAAGCGCTCTGGCCACTGAGGTTTGTCATGCTCGGCGCCGAGATTGTCTGCTGCCCCGTATCCCAGCTGTTCACTCAGGCAATCGGCCGCATACAGGCACTGGGCCAGCGGTGTGGCGAACACTGGGCCGTGGTGGCCATCAATGCAATCGACCAGTTCGGCAGGAAACTGCCAGCGGCGCGCCAGCATCGCCCCGACCAGGGTATGGTCGACGCCCATGGTCGCTACTTCCGCCTTATGCAGCGGCAGATTGGCGTCACGGGAATAGGCAAGTGCCCGGCCAAATTCTTCTGCCATGAACTGTGCAAATACCACCTTGCCGAAATCGTGCAGCAGCCCGGCAATATAACAATCGGTCGGGTCAACTTCGCCTGCCGCACAGACTTCGCCGATGCGGCGAGCGATATTGGCGCTGACTAGCGAGTGCATCAGGTAGCCCTGCATATCAAAGCCGGCGCCGTTCTGGCTTGGCAACATGCCGATGGCGGAGAAGCTCAAGGCAAGGTTCTTGACCGTATTGATGCCCAGGTGCACCACCGACTGTTTGATCGAAGTAATTTTATTGGGCAGGCTGTAATACGCAGAATTGATCAGCTTGAGCAGTTTGATGGTAATGATCGGGTCTTTTTCAATTACCGCCACGATATCGCGTGGCAGGCAATTGATGTCGCGCGTCAGCTCCAGAATGCGCTGTACGCTTTTGGGAAAGACCGGCATGCGGTCGACAGCTGCGCTCAACCGCTTTTCAAGGTCTGGTGAAATGACATGCATGCTGATACCTGCGTTGGACTACCCGCCAGTATAAGACGCAGCGCGCAATTGCGACTGCTCAAGCACGAGGATTGGCATTGCTCACATTGGCATTGTCAATCTGCTGATTTCTTGCGCCATGGGCACATATCGGCCAATGGCAATCGCCCACGCCGATGCTGCGCGGGCGACACCGATCTACCCCTCCCCGGCAGATTACCGGCCGCGCATCCGTAGTGGCGCAGAGCCTAGGCTAACAGCTGGTCAAGGGCTGCATAGGCTAGATGACTATCCTCGGCCTGCAAGACACCGTCGCGGCGAAAGGTGCGCATCTTGTCCAGCACCTGCCCATAGGCCGATTCGACCAGGAAGGAGCCGGCACTGAGCCGGCGCACGCCTGCCGCGAACAATTGCGACGCACCTGGGCCGCCGGGCAAGGCCAGCACATTCAGCGGCACCACAATGGCATCGGCGATCTCCCGACACAGGTCCAAGTCTTGCAGGAAGGGAATGAAGATGCCATCTGCGCCCGCGGCCACATAGGCGCGCGCGCGGGCGATCAAGCCGTCGGCCTCCCGGCATTCGCCACGAAAGTAGGCATCCATGCGCGCGTTGATGAACAAGGGGTAACCCTTTGCATCTGCTGCTGCCCGCAATTGCTCAAGTCGCGACGCCGCATCGGCCGTACTCAGCATCGTGCCGCTGTTGGCGTCTTCGATATTTACCCCCACTACGCCAGCCGCTATCAGCTCGTCCACCAGATCGGCCATGGTTTCGCCGGCTTCCAGCAAGCCATTTTGCAAATCCATACTCACCGGCAGCGTAGTGGCAGACGCAATGGCCGTTGCTTGCTGCATCGCCAGCTTGCGTGGCGCCGATTGGTTGTCGCGGCTGCCCAGCGTCCACGACACCCCGGCGCTGGTGGTGGCAATCGCCGCATAGCCGGCATGTTCGGCAAGTCGGGCGGTCATCAGATCCCAGGCATTGGCCAGCAGCAGGCCTCCCTCGCTGTGCAATTGGCGGAATCGGGCAATTTTGGCGAGGAGCTGAGGGTTCGGCATGATGCGTCCTTTTCAGGGTCGGTGATGAAGGGGTTAAGCGCAAGCACGCAGCAGCCGGTTTCCTGTTGCCGGCCAATATGCATGTACGGGCTGCCGCAGCGTGAGGGTCAAGGCTGGCGAAACAAACCGTCATCAGCCCAATTGAATTCGAATTCCAGCAAGCGCTGCTTCAGCGCCAGCCCGCCAGCATAGCCGGTCAGCGCGCCATTCGCACCGATCACCCGGTGGCAAGGGATGATCAGGGCGATCGGGTTGCTGCCATTGGCGCGCCCGACCGCGCGGGCCGCGCCAGATGGCAAGCCCAGACTATTTGCCAGTTCGCCATAGCTGCGGGTTTCGCCAAACGGAATCGCTTGCAATGCCGCCCACACCTGCTGCTGAAACGGCGTACCGATTGGCGCTAGCGGCAGGTCGAATGTGCGGCGGAGGCCTTGGAAGAATTCATCAAGCTGCCCCGCCAGCGGCGCCAATGCCCCGTCGTCGCGCATCTCGCCTGCGCTGGGTGCTTTGTCCGGCGAGTCGCCGTCCAGAAACACCAGACGCCGTAGGCGGCCGTGCGAATCAAGGCTGGCGGAAATCGGGCCGAAACGGCTATCGAACTGACCAAAAACCGCCATCAGCCGCCCTCCTTCAGGCTGGCCCACAGATGGCTGGTGGCCAGCGTGCAGTGCGGCGAAAACACCTGCATCAGCTGCCGGGTGCGGGCGGGGTCGGGTCGCTCCGGCAGGGCGAAGAATCGCTTGAGCCCTTCATTGAGACCGGAATCGCCGACCGGCACGCAGTCATCGAAACCGATGCCGCGCAGCATCACATAGGCGGCCGACCATGGGCCCACGCCGCGCAAGGCCAACAGGGCACGCTCGGCCAATAGCGCCGAGCCATCGCGCAGCGTTTCCAGCGCCAAGGCGCCGCTCGCTACGGATTGCGCGGCGCCGAGCAGATAGGCGGCCTTGGAGCCGGAGAATTTGCGCGAAGTCAGATCTGCCACATCCAGCCCGGCCAGCTGGCTTGGCGACGGGTGCAGGTAGAGGCTTGAGCCGCTAACCCGCTGGCCGGCCAGCTCGATGGCGACGCTGCGCAGCGTGGTAGCAAAGCGGATATTGACCTGCTGACCGACAATCGCCCACACCAGGGCCTCGAACACCGTTGCCGTCAGCGGCGGGCGCAGGCCGGTGCGTGCGCCGAGCAACCGTGCTATTTCCGGTTCGCTGTTGGCGCGGGCTTCAAACGCCGGTGCATCATGGCTCAGGCCCAGCATGCGCACCGCCAGGGCATGGGCATGGGCGCGATCGGCCAGCGATAGCGGTCGATCGGCATGCCACTGGCACCAGGCATGGCGGCTGTCGTCGCGAAATTCGATGCTGAGGATGGCCGGGCCATTTTCCGTGGTGAAGGCCTTGCACACGGTGCGACCGCTCACCCGCTCGGCCAGTTGCGCCGGATCGCGGGCGAAATAGCCCAGTACATCGGCTGCCGCATAATTGGCCGGCAGCTGGATCAGGAATCCGTCCGCGTCGCGCAAGGCGCGATAGGCGCCCGGAGTCAGGCCGGTAGCCAATGAAAACTGCCGGTGAAAGGTGGCCTCGCTGTCGAAACCGGCGGCATGGCCGACGTCGATCACCTTGTCCTTCGTTTCCAGCAATAGCGCTTTCACCCGGTGCACGCGCTCGCGGCGCAGCAGGGCGGTGGGGCGCAGATGGCCATGTACGCGCAGCAGCTCATTGAACTTGGAGGAGCTGATGCCGGAAAGCGCGCACAGATCCGCCACGGTTTTTACGGCGGTGATATCGCAACGCAAGCGGGCCAGCAAGTTCTGGTACAGCTCGGCATCCCAATCGCTGCCACGGTGATAGATATCCGGCCGGCAGCGCTTGCACGGCCGCAGCCCGGCAGCAAGCGCCTCGGCCTCTTCGTCGAAGAAGCTGACATTCTCGAATTTGGGTTTGCGCGCCGGGCACGATGGCAGGCAGTAGATGCCGGTGGTGTGCACGCCGGTGAGGAACTGCCCGTCATAGGCACGATCTTTCGCCACGATGCGCGCATAGCGGAACTGGTCGTCGGCGGCGCTCATGCTGTCTCCCCGGCATAAGGTGCGGCGGCTGCGGCAGGTGGGTAGATCGGGCTGTTCATCTGCTCGATACTATCTGTAGTGTGGCTTGGGAGCCTCTCATTATGTCCGCCGGAATTGCCGGTGCGTTAAACCGGCATCAACACCTCGGCGCAGATGGCCTTGATGCAGTCCACCACCGCCATTACTCCGGCATCGCGGCTGCGACGGCGGTGGTAGCCGAGCTGGGCCGGATAGGGTGGCGGGCTCAGTGGCGGGGTGAACTGGCGCACACCGGCCATGCCGGGCCAATGCTGTGCCAGCAGGCGCGGTACCAGGGCCAGCGCATCGGACGCCGCCACCACGCTCGGCACCGCCAGAAAACTGCTGACCGACAGCCCGACCCGCCGCTGCAGGCCCTGCTCGGCCAGCAGCGCATCAAACGGCGTGCGCAGCGCGCCGCTGGCGGAAACCAGCACGTGCGGATAGCGACAATAGGCTTCGATATCCGGCGCGGCGGCAATCGGATGATCGCGCCGGGCAATGCCGACATAGTCTTCGCGCCCCAGCACCAGCTGGCAGATATCGGCCGGCACTTCAGGGAATAGCGATAGCGCGATATCCACCTCGCCGCGCTGCAAACGCTCCAGCTCGCGGGCGCCATCGCGCCAGTCCTGGCATACCAGCTGGATGCCCGGCGCAATACGCTGCAGGCGCGACCACAGCATGGGCAGCAGCACGGCGCAAGGGTAGTCGGCCATCGACAGTCGCACCGTCTGCTGCAGCTCAAGCAGGGGTATTTGCGGCGGGTCGATCAGCTCATGGGCTTCTGCCAGCAGCAAGCTCAGGCGCAGTTTGATTGCTTCGGCGCGCGCGGTGAGGGCCATTTGCGCGCCACGCCGCTCCAGCAGCGGGTCGTCGAACAGGCTGCGCAGACGGTCGAGCGCATGGCTGACCGCCGGTTGCGACAAATGCAGGTGGCTGGCGGCGCGGGTAACACTTTGCTCGGCCAGCAAGGCGTCGAGTATCACCAGCAGGTTGAGATCAATGGCGCGCAAATTCATATTGTGCATATTACGCCATATGAAACATGTATTGGATTGATGTTTGCGGTGTCGATACGCTGAACACCATTCCCACTCGCGAAAGCCCACCATGCCAAAAATCGCCTTGTTCGGCGCCTGCGGTGCCATCGGTCACAGCCTCGCCGCCGCCTTGCGCAGCCAGAATCGCGCTTACCGGGTGGTCGGCCGCTCACGCGCCGCCCTGCAAGCACAATTCGGTGACGACCCTTTGGCGGAAATCGTGGTGTGGAACCCGGACGACCCCGAATCGGTGCGCCGGGCGGCGCATGGAATCGATACCCTGGTTTATCTGGTCGGGGTGGACTACTGGCGTTTCGAGCTGCATCCGCAGCTGATGGAAAAGACGCTCGCCGGTGCGGTAGCCGAGGGTGTCAGCCGGCTGCTGTTGATCGGCACTGTCTATCCCTATGGCCGGGTAGGCTCGGCGCCCATCTCCGAGCAGCAGGCGCGCCATCCGCATACTTTCAAGGGCCGGATGCGCAAGGCGCAGGAAGACCTGCTGCTGGCTGCCCATGCCGCCGGGGCGATTCAGGCGTGCATCTTGCGGCTGCCCGATTTTTACGGTCCCGGCCTGGACAAGAGTTTTCTCGGCGGCGCCTTTGCCGCTGCCGCAAAACATGGCACTGCCGCCCTGATCGGCCCATTGGATCGCCCGCACCAGTTTGTCTTTGTGCCCGATGTCGGGCCGCTGATCATCAAATTGCTGGCACAGCCGCAAGCATTCGGCCACAGCTGGCACTATGCCGGCTCGGGGTCAAGCAGCCAGCAGGCCATCATCGACGAAATCGAGCGGCAGAGTGGCCGCGTACTCAAGCGCCGAGTGATAGGCAAAACCTTGTTGCGCCTGCTCGGGCTATTCAATCCGATGTTGCGCGAAATGGTGGAGATGCATTATCTGCTGACCGAGCCGGTGATCATGGACGATAGCGCACTGGCACAGCTGATCGGCCCCCTGCCGCGCACCGACTACCCAAGCGGCATCCGCCAGTGCCTGCAGGCGGTCGGGCAATCACAACAGGAAGGCGAGCAGGGCAAAGCCAATCACGCATAGCAGGATCAACACTAGATAAAACACAAAGAGCAGCAGAGCACGCGGCAACAGGCCCCACCAGCGTCCGCCATACACTCGGTACATGGCCAATAGCGCATAGATGGGCATGCTGGTCAGCGCTGCCAGTTGCAATGGCTGCAGGGAAATACGCATTAATCCCAGCGCCACAAACCAGTAGCTGTGCAAATGCAGCGAAAACACCAGGTGCTCGGTGTAGCGCAAGCGGCGCGAGCGATATAGCAGAGCAAGGCAGACGGCAAACCCTGGCATCAGCAGGAACAACACCTGACTCCAGCCATGCGACAGGCGCTCCTGGAGCCGAATAAAGCGTTGCCGTACCGCTTCGTTGCTACGCGGCAGACGGTCTTGCAAGCGGGCACACCAGCTGGCCGACAGGCCGGTACAGACAAATTGCCCCTTGCTGACGCCAACCCGCAGGTCATCGACCTCGATAAGCGAATAGCTCGGCAGTTTGGCCGGGTCTTGCGCATGCTCCAGGATGGATGCGGTATCGACCTGTACGGTCGAGCGCCAGATCAGGATCACCACCACGCTTACGGTCAGATAGAGCCGCAATGGCAACACATAGTGTTTACGCCGGCCAGCCAGATATTGGCGGGTCAGCTCGCCCGGCCTGAACAGCAGCAGCTTGAGCGTGCGCCACAGCGCGCCTTCGGTAGACAGATAGGCGCCACCGAACTGCTGGGCCAACTCGCCCAAGGTGGGCGGCTTGATATGGCTTTCCTGGCCACAGGCGGGGCAGAATTTGGGTGTGATCGTGCCAAATTCATGCTGGCAGTTCGGGCAGTGCGATGCTGGCGTGGCGGCAGACTCGGTCATGGTGGGCGCTTGCTGGTGGCCGCAAGGGCCGGCTGTATGGCTGCAGACGCAACCATAGCATGGTTGCCAAGCTGGTTTGCGCCAGTAGCCGGTATCAGACACTCAGTGCCAAGGTGGCCAGGCGCCTGAGGGCATGGTCCATCTCGCGGCTGTATGGCGCGCCAAAGCACAGGCGGATATGGCGATCAAAGCGTCGTGAATTTGAATACATCAGGCCGGGCGAAATGCGAATGCCCTCGTGCAAAGCCTGATGGAATAGCCGCTCCGATGAGGCGCCCTCGGGCAATTCCACCCACAGCGCCACGCCGCCGGCCGGCACATTGAGGCGGGTGCCGGCCGGGAAATAGCTGGCAATCGCATCGGCCATCTGGCCGCGCTGGTGCTGCAAGGCGGTACGCAAGCGGCGCAAATGCCGCTCGTAGGCGCCCGATGCCATGAAATCGCTCACTGCCAGCTGCGGCAGCAACTCATTGCCGCGCGATTGCGCATATTTGAGCATGGCCACCCGCGCCTGCCAGCGTCCGGCGCTGATCCAGCCCAGGCGCAAGCCCGGCGCCAAGGTCTTGTGCAGCGAGGCGCAGTGAATGACATTGCCGCTACGATCCCAGCTTTTCAATGCCGTTGGCTGCACTTCACTATCGGCCAGCACGCTATAGGTATCGTCTTCTATCAGGGCAATATCCTGCTGCTCGCACCAGGCAACCAGCGCCGCCTTTTGCGAGTCGGGCATGATGCAGCCCAGCGGATTCTGCAGATTCGGCACCACTACTACGGCGCGGATACCGGCATAGGTTTGCGCTGCCAGTTGCAAGGCTTCCAGCGACAGACCGGTGCTCGGGCTGGCCGGAATCTCCACGGCGCGCAGGCCAAGGCTTTCCAGAATCTGCAGCAGGCCGAAAAAGGTCGGCGACTCCACCGCCACCACGTCGCCTGGCTGGCTTACCGCCCGCAGGGCCAGATTCAGTGCTTCGATACAGCCATGGGTAATGATGATGTCGTCCTGGCTGATGGTGATGCCGGCTGCCAATGCGCGCTTGGCCAAAATATCGCGCAGGGCCGGATGCCCGCTCGGCGGTGCCGGCTGGCCATAGACGCCTTCGACATCGTGCAATTTGCGCAGGGCATTGATGGATGCGCTGTGCAGGGCGGCAGTCGGGTAGAGCGCCGGTGCGCCGGCGGCGCCAGACAGGTTCACATTCACCTGTGCCTGCTGCCCGGCGGCGATGATATGGGAAACGCGCGGGTGGATGCCGATGTACTGCGCCGGGTCCGGCAGGCCGGACACCGGCTCGCTGGCCGGCGCCAGCGCGCCGCTGCGGCGGCTACGCACAAAATAGCCGGAGCGCGGCCGCGCCTCGACAACCCCGTCGGCCTCGAGCTGGCGACAGGCTTGCAAGGCTGTGGTCAGGCTGACGCCATGGCGCTGCATCATCACCCGCACCGAGGGCAGGCGCTCCCCCGCTGCCAGCGTGCCGGCCGCAATGGCATGGCGATAATGGTTTGCCAGTTGGCGATAGAGCGGCAAGGTATCCATACGCGGCATTGTGCGCGCCCTGCCCGAGGGCACAACAGATACAGAATTTGTCTGTCTGAACCATAACAGTTGTCGGCGGGAACGACTGTTATGCACGCAATGCTGCCGGTCTATGCCTGAGCAAGCGTGGTCATCTTGCCTAAGCTGGCGGCACCTGAAACCACGCCAAGGATGGCCCATGCCAGCGCTTCCTGCCCTACAACATAGCCTGAGTTCCGGGCAGACCCGCCAATTCCAGGTTCGCTGCGGCGATCTGCTGCTGGTGCAACAGGGCCGGCTGCAGCTGAGCGAGGCGCCATCCTGGCTGGCTGACACGGTATTTCAACCACCGCAGCGCTTGCTAGCCGGTACTACGCACGTGCTGGTCGCAAGCGGCTGGATTACCATCTGCGCCGATTCCGACGTCCAGTTGCGCCTTATCCGGCAACCGGCCCCAAACGATACCCCTGGCGGCAAGCGCCTCCTTGCACTGAAACAGCGCTTGCTTTGCCAGCTGCAACAGCTGCTTGCCTGAATAACGCACCAGGAAATTGCCATGTCTGCACTTGCCATTGATTTCAACGACGTAGTGGCTGCCCGCAGCCGCTTGGCCGGCATCACCCATATCACGCCGGTGATGCAGTCGCGCACCGCCAATGCGCGCAGCGGTGCCGAGCTGTTTTTCAAATGCGAAAACCTGCAAAGAGTGGGCGCATTCAAGCTGCGAGGCGCCTACAACGCCATCGCCCAGCTGGATGAGGCGCAGCGGCGTGCCGGTGTGGTGGCCTATTCATCGGGCAACCACGGCCAGGCACTGGCCTTGGCGGCACAGCTGATGGGCGTGCCGGCCACGGTCTTCATGCCGTCCGATGCACCGGCGATCAAGCAGGCGGCCACCCGTGGCTATGGCGCCGAGGTGCGCCATTTCGACCGCATGCGCGAGATGCCGGCGGCGCTGGCGCGTGCTTTTGCCGAGCAGCACGGCAAGGCGCTGATCCTGCCGTTTGACCATGTCGGCGTGATGGCCGGCCAGGGCACCCTGGCGCTGGAGCTGCTGGAACAGGTGAGTGAGCTCGATGTCGTGCTGGCACCGATCGGCGGTGGCGGCATGCTGTCCGGCATTGCCACCGCGGTAAAAGCCTTGCGGCCAGACTGCCAGGTGTATGGCGTGGAACCCGAGGCCGGCAACGATGTGCAACGCAGTCTGGCTGCCGGTGAGCGCATCCTGATCGACACCCCCGACACCATTGCCGATGCCGCGCAAACCCGTCAGGTAGGCGAGCTGACCTTTCCGGTGATCCAGGCTCTGGTGGACGGCATCGTCACGGTCAGTGACAACGAACTGATAGCCACCATGCGCTTTCTGGCCGAGCGGATGAAGCTGGTGGTGGAACCCACCGGCGCCCTGGCCGCCGCCGCCGCACTGCACGGCAAGCTCGATCTGGCCGGCAAGCGGGTCGGCATCGTGCTATCCGGCGGCAATATCGATCTGAACCGCTTTGCCAGCCTGATTGCCTCGGGCAGTGCCCAATAGCGCGTGTGTGCAAGCAGTATCGCCACTCTCGGGAAACGCTGGCCTCAAGCGACAGGAGATCGTTCGTTGATGCCTTTTTCTCTTGCACGCCACCGCCCGAGTCCTGGCGGGAGAACCGCTCTGTTGGCGCGAATATGGAGATGTTTGGCGCTTTCCTGCTTAGTCGCGCCAGTCCTCGCGCCACAACTGGCTTCCACCACGCCCATCCGCCAGCGCCAACACCTGATCAAGGCTCCCGATAGCTGCGCGCTGGCCACCTTGGCGGACAAAGTCGATGGCGGCGCTCAGTTTCGGGCCCATCGAGCCGGCGGGTAGCTGGCCGGCGTCCAGCATGCCGGGTTGCAGGCGCGGCAGCAGTTCGGCTTGCGGCTCGTTGAAATGGCGGTACACGCCGGTGACGCCGGTGACGATCAGTAGCAGGTCGGCGTGCAGGGTGTTGGCCAACAGGGCGGCGCAGCGGTCCTTGTCGATGACCGCTTCCACGCCGCGCCGGGTGGCGCCGTCGGCCAGCACCGGAATGCCGCCGCCGCCGGCGCAGATCACCACCGCGTGCTGCTGCAACAGCCACTGCACCGGCCGGGCATCCACCAGGCGCTGTGGCAGCGGGCTGGGCACCACCCGGCGGAAGCTGTCGCCATTGCGGACGAACTGCCAGCCGCGCTGTGCTGCCAGCGTCTGGCTTTCCGCTTCGCTGTAATACGGGCCGATCGGCTTGCTGGGGGCGGCAAAGGCCGGGTCATCTGCCGCCACTTCCACTCGGGTAAGCAAGGTGGCGACGGCGCGCTCGGCCGGCAGCCGGCTCGATAGCTCCGATTCGATCAGATAGCCGATCATGCCCTCGCTCTCGGCATCAAGCACATCGAGCGGATAGGCCTCGGTGGCGGTATAGGCGGCGTTCTGCAGTGCCAACAGGCCCACTTGCGGCCCATTGCCGTGCACGATGATCAGCTCATTGCCCTCAGCCAGCCGGGCAATGGCCGTGCAGGCGGTGGCGACATTGCGGCGCAGGGTGACGGCGTCGAGCGGCTCGCCTTTTTGCAGCAGGGCATTGCCGCCCAGGGCGACGACGATGCGCATCACACATCTCCCAGGGTGGCGACCAGCAGGGCCTTGATGGTGTGCATGCGGTTTTCCGCCTGATCAAACACGATGGAAGCCGGCGACTCGAACACTTCATTGCTGACTTCGACGCCATCGGGCATGGCAAACGCTTCGGCGATTTCGCGACCAAGCTTGGTGCTGGCGTCGTGCAGCGCCGGCAGGCAGTGCATAAAACGCACCCGCGGGTTGCCGCTGGCCTTGAGCAAGGCCATATCGACACGGTAGGGCTTGAGCAGGGTGATCCGCTCTGCCCATACCTCGTGCGGCTCGCCCATCGACACCCAGACATCGGTGTGGATGAAATCGACACCGGCCACGCCGGCCTGCGGGTCTTCGGTCAGCAGGATGCGGGCGCCGGTCTGGGCGGCAATCGCCTGGCACTGCGCCACCAGGGCCTCGTTGGGCCATAGCGCGCGCGGTGCGGCAATGCGCACATCCATGCCCAGCAGGGCGCCAACGCTCAGCAGCGAGTTGCCCATATTGTTGCGGGCGTCGCCCACATAGCAGTAGGCAATCTGGCTCAGGGGCTTGTCGCTGTGCTCGCGCATGGTCAGCACATCGGCCAGCATCTGGGTCGGGTGGCTCTCGTCGGTCAGGCCGTTGTACACCGGTACGCCGGCATGGCGCGCCAGCTCGCTGACCGTTTCCTGCGAAAAACCGCGATATTCGATGGCGTCGTAAAAGCGGCCCAATACCCGTGCGGTGTCTTTTACCGACTCCTTGTGGCCGATCTGCGAGCCGCTCGGGTCGAGATAGGTGATATGCGCGCCCTGATCGTGCGCTGCCACTTCGAAAGCGCAGCGGGTGCGGGTGGAGGTTTTTTCGAATACCAGGGCGATCTGCTTGCCGGCCAGATGCTGGCGCTCGCTACCGGCGCGCCGCGCGCGTTTCAGGTCTTCCGACAGATCAAGCAGGTAGCGGATTTCGGTCGGGGTGTAGTCGAGCAATTGCAGGCAGCTGCGGTTGTGCAGGTTGTAGGCCATGTTTCGTATCCTCCTGGGCAGGCGTTGTACTGTTTTGGTCGGCGTCGGCGAGTGCAATCAGACATCGATCGGGTCACGCACGATAGGGCAGGTCATGCAATGGCCGCCGCCGCGACCGCGGCCCAGCTCGCTGCCGGGGATTTCGATCACTTCCACGCCGGCGGCGCGCATCTTGCGGTTGGTTTCCACATTGCGGTCGTAGGCAATCACCACCCGGCGGTCGAGCGCCACCACGTTATTGCCGTCATCCCACTGCTCGCGCTCGGCCTCGAACACATCGCCGCCGGTGGTCAGCACCCGCAGCGAACCGAGCCCCAGCACGTCGGCGATCACATCGAGCAAGGGTGCAGCATGGCGCTCGAAACGCAGGCCGCTGGCACTGTCGGCCGGCAGAATGCTGGTCGCCTTGATATGGTCGACGCAGTCGCGGTACACGCTGACAAAATCCACATCGAGAAAACTCAGCACGGTATCCAGATGCATTTGCGCACGCTGGCGTGGCATCTGGCAGGCCACTACCCGGTTGGCGGCGCCGGACTTGAACAGCTGGCGCGCCAGTTGCAGCACCGCTTGCGGGCTGGTGCGCTCGCCCATGCCGACCAGTACCACGCCTTTGCCGACCGGCATCACATCGCCGCCTTCCAGGCTTGCCTGGCCATGTTGCTGGTCCGGGTCGCCCCACCAGATGGTCGCCTTGCCGGCAAAGCGCGGGTGAAAGCGATACACCGCCGCCAGCAGCAGGGTTTCACGGCGGCGCGCCGGCCAGTACATCGGGTTGAGGGTAGCGCCGCCATAAATCCAGCAGCTGGAATCGCGGGTGAACAGGCTGTTGGGCAGGGGCGGCACAACAAAGTCGCTGCCTTCCAGATAGCCGCCGAACAAATCGCGCGCATCGAACGGCAATTCGCCCTTGGCGATGCCGCCTATCATCAGCTCGGCCAGCCGGGCGGCGGGCAGCTCATCCAGCCAGCCGCGCAGCTCGTCGAGCATGCCGATGCCGATTTCATCGGGATTGATCTTGCGATCAAGCAGCCAGCTACGCGCACCCGGCTGCTGCAAAACCTCGCCCAGCAGATCGTGCAGTTCCAGTACTTCCACATCGCGCTCGGCCATGCGGCTGACAAACTCGGCATGATGCTCGGCTGCCCGCTCTACCCACAGCACATCGTCAAACAGCAGGCTTTCGCAATTGGCCGGCGTCAGCCGGCGATGGGCAAGGCCGGGGCGGCACACCAGCACGGTACGCAGCCGGCCGGCTTCGGAGTGAACGCCAAGGGAATGGGTCATGATGGTCTTTCTTGAGTAGCTTGAATCAACTGGCGCAGCAACCGATTACAAAGCTGCTGCACACTGGAAATTGGCCTTGGCGCTCCCCGCACGTGTGAGCGGACGGGGGCACTCAAGAGCGAGGTTTGCGTCAGGGTCGAAATTCCCATGTACGCCAATACGACCGAGCTTTCTGTGCGCTGGGCACCGCCAGCCGCGACGTGCGCTGTTTTGCAAACCGCGCCCAAATCAAGGGGTTTACTGAAGCACCGGATTTGCTCGGCGCTTCCCTAAAGCTTGGCCAGATCGAGCCAGCCGGTGGCCAGCGCCAGCAGGCAGGCCAGTAGCGATAGGCCGGTGAGCGCCAGCCACGGCCAGTCGGCGCGGCTGGCAAACGGCAGGCCGGCTTCGCGCCGCGCCCAGCCATACACCGCCACGCCGGGCGCATACAGAAAAGCGGTCACCAGCAGATAGGCCGGACCGGCGGCATACAGCAGCCAGATGCCATATACGCTGGCCAGCAGCGCCACCAGCAGCGCGCCTCGGCCGACCTTGTCCTGCCGCGCCACCATCAGGGCGAATAATGCGCATAGCAGATAGGGCAGCAAGATGGTGGAGGTGGCCAGCTTGATCAGCAGCAGATAGGCACCATTGGCAAACATCGACAGCAGCAAGAAACCCTGCACACATAGATTGGTCAGCCACAGTGCGGTGACCGGTGCGTCATGCTGGTTGGCACGGCCAAACAAGCGGGGAAACACGCCATCGAGTGCCGCCAGATGTGGTAGTTCGGCCGCCAGCAGGGTCCAGGCCAGCAAGGCGCCGGCCACCGAGATGATCAGGCCGCCATTCACCAGTGCCGCGCCCCATGGGCCCAGCACATGCGATAACACGCCACCCATCGATGGGTTTTTCAGCTGCGCCAGCTCAGCCTGCGGCAATACCGCCAGCGACAGCACTGAAACGGCGATCAGCAAGCCCAGCGTCAGCATCAGGCCCAGCACGGTGGCGCGCCCGACATCCTGCATGGCACGCGCCCGGCCGGAGTAGACGCTGGCGCCTTCAATGCCGATAAACGCCCACACCGTTACCAGCATGGTGCTCTTCACTTGGCTGAGCAGACCTCCCAGGGCCGGGCTGCCCCAGAAGTCCAAGCGCAGGGTGTCGATCTTGGCGGCCAGCATGGCGCACACTACAAACAGCGCCAGTGGCACCAGCTTGGCGACCGTGGCGATCGTATTGACCAGGGCGGCGGTATGGGCGCCGCGCAGTACCAGCGCATGCATGGCCCATAGCAACGCCGATGCCCCGGCTACTGCCGCCAGGGTATTGCCCTCGCCAAAGCCGGCGCCGGGGAAGAACCAGGACAGCGCCGAGAACAGCAGCACCAGATAGCCGGTATTGCCGATCCAGGCCGACAGCCAGTAACCCCAGGCCGACGAAAAACCGAGGTAGTCACCAAAGCCGGCCCGCGCATAGCCATACACGCCGCCTTTGATATCAGGCCGGCTCAACGCCAGCATCTGGAATACCCGCGCCAAGGTCAGCATGCCCACCGCGGTGATCACCCAGCCGATCAGGATCGCACCGGCGCCAGCGCCGGCCGCCAGGTTCTGCGGCAGGGAAAAGGCACCACTGCCTATCATCGAGCCGACCACCAGCGAGGTGAGCCCCAGCAGGCCGAGCGAGCCTTGCTTGGCAGGGCTGACGCGGCTGGCGCCCGCACTACCATCCTTGATCACGGCTTCCATGGTGGTATTGCTCCTGAATAGTTGGCGAGTGGACGGCAGTCTAGGTGCGGCCAAGGGCATGCCACTTGATCCTGGTCAAGCCCGACGTGCGGAACAGCGGCGGCGCGGGCTACCGGCACATCGCATACAATCGCGGCTGGAATTCTGAAAGCCTCTCATGTCGTCCAATCTGCTTGCCGGTCTCAACCCTGAACAACTCGCTGCTGTCACCTTGCCGGCGGTGCCGGCCCTGATCCTGGCCGGTGCCGGCTCGGGCAAGACCCGGGTGCTGACCACCCGCATCGCCTGGTTGATGAGTACCGGACAGGTCAACGCCCACGGCATTCTGGCGGTGACCTTTACCAATAAGGCCGCCAAGGAAATGCTGACGCGGGTGGGGGCGCAGATTCCGGTCAATGCCCGCTCGCTGTGGATCGGCACCTTCCACGGCCTTTGTAATCGGCTGTTACGCCTGCACTGGCGCGATGCCGGCTTGCCGGAGGCGTTCCAGATTCTCGACGCGGGCGATCAGCTGTCGGCGATCAAACGGCTGTTGAAAGCGCTGAATATCGACGACGAGAAATACCCGCCGCGCGAGTTGATGCACTTTATCAACGCCAATAAGGAAGAAGGCCGCCGTCCCGGCGAAGTGGAAGCCTGGGACGACTACACCCGGCAGATGAAGCAGCTGTACGAGGAATACGAACGGCAGTGCCGGCGCGAAGGGGTGGTGGACTTTGCCGAGCTGCTGCTGCGCAGCTATGAGTTGCTGCGCGACAACCATGCACTGCGCCAGCACTACAACGCGCGCTTTCGCTACATCCTGGTCGATGAGTTCCAGGACACCAACCGCTTGCAATACAAGTGGCTGAAGCTGCTGGCCGGTAAGGGCGATGCGCTGGGGAATCTGCTGGCGCGGGTGGGGGGTGTAGGTCGGGTTTCCAACCCCACGGGGCCCGCTGGGGCCTCGCCCGCGGGGGGGGCACCCCACCGGGCCCGTGGGCCCGCGGGCGCGGGGGTTGCCGTCGGTGACGACGACCAATCCATCTATGCCTTCCGTGGTGCCAATGTCGGCAATATGGCCGACTTCCAGAATGATTTCCGGGTGGAGACGGTGATCCGCCTGGAGCAGAACTATCGCTCGCACGGCAATATCCTCGATGCCGCCAATGCGCTGATCTCGCACAATCGCGGCCGGCTCGGCAAGAATCTGTGGACCGAGGAGAGCGCTGGCGACCCGATCCGGGTGTTCGAGGCAGCTAGCGACTTTGAAGAGGCGCAATTTGTCGTCGACGAAGTGAAGCAGCTGCACCGCGACGGCACGCCGCTGGCCGATATGGCGGTGCTGTACCGCTCCAATGCCCAGTCGCGGGTGCTGGAGCATGCCCTGTTCCAATCCGGTCTGCCCTATCGGGTGTATGGCGGCCTGCGCTTTTTCGAGCGGCAGGAGGTCAAGCATGCGCTGGCCTATTTGCGCCTGATCCACAATCCGGACGACGATAACGCACTATTGCGGGTAATCAACTTCCCGGCCCGCGGCATCGGCAATCGCACCCTGGAGATTCTCGGCGAAACGGCGCGCGGCGTTGGCTGCAGTATCTGGCAGGCAGCCTGCTCGGGCGGCGCCGGTCGCAGCGCGGCGGCGGTGGGTAAATTTGTCACCCTGATCGAGACCCTGCGCAGCCAGGCCGAAGGGCTGAGCCTGCCGGAGCAGGTGAGCCTGGTCACCGAGCAATCCGGTCTGATCGAGACTTATCGCAGCGACAAGGAAGGCCAGGACCGGCTGGAGAATCTGGCCCAGCTGGTAGCGGCAGCGGCGCGTTTCGTGCAGGAAAACGAAGACAGCGTCACCGGCTTTCTCACCCAGGCCAGCCTGGAGGCCGGCGAGCATGAGGCAGCGCCGGGGCAGGATGCGCTGCAGCTGATGACGGTGCATGCCGCCAAGGGGCTGGAATTCCATGCGGTATTTCTCACCGGCGTGGAGGAAGGCCTGTTCCCGCACGACAACAGCATCAGCGACCCGGATGCGGTGGAAGAGGAACGGCGCCTCGCCTACGTCGCCATTACCCGCGCCCGCCGCCGCCTGTATATCAGCCTGGCGCAAAGCCGCATGCTGCACGGTCAGACGCGTTTTTCGGTGGCCTCGCGCTTTTTGAGCGAGATTCCGCAAGATCTACTGAAGTGGCTCAATCGTGGCTATGCGCCCGCCGCCATGCCGAGCCGGCCGGCCGAAAAACAAGCGCCCGAGCATGGCTTGCGCATTGGCGCCAGTGTCGAGCACCCGAAATTCGGCGTGGGCGTGGTGGTGGACTACGACGGCGCAGGCAAAAACGCCAATGTGCAGGTGAATTTCGGTAGCGCCGGGCTGAAGTGGCTTGCTTTGGAGTACGCCCGTCTTACACTGCTTAGCTGAGCGACAGCATTCCGCTGGCCCGGGAATTGCTGTACGACATGGAATAAACGCCGCGTTACAGCGGCGTAGCGGGCCAGGTCGCCACGACCGCCCTGCCCCATACATGTTTGGCTTTCGGGGAGTTGGAAAATGGCAGAATTCGCCGGCAATGCGGCACTGTTCGCCGCTCGCGCCGCCCGTGCCGGTGGCGATGACGGTATGGACGGCCTGCAGCGCGCCTATGCTGCCGGCGGCCAGGAAGTCAATTATGGCAGCAAGCGCTTTCTGATCATCGACGCAGTACAGGAAATGCGCTCGGCGATGAATGCCACCCTGTCCACCTTCGGTGTCACCAAGATGGAATATGCCCATCGCGCCACCGAGGCGATCGGCATGATCAAGCGCAGCGATTACGACATCATCCTGTGCGATTTCGATCTCGGCCATGGCTACGATGGCCTGCATCTCTTGGAAGAACTCAAAAGCCACAACCTGCTCAAGCCCTCGGCCATCTTCATGGTGGTGACCGGCGAGCGCCGCGCGCGCATGGTGATTTCGGCCGCCGAACAAGCGCCTGATGACTATCTGCTCAAGCCGTTTACCGGCGAGGAGCTCAAGCAGCGCCTCGATCGCATCTATCGCAAGAAGGTAGAGTTGTCCGGCCTGGATTCGGCCATGCTCAACCAGGACTACCTGAAAGCCCTGGCCGAGTGCAATGAGCGCATTGCCCGAAAAGATGGCTTCTTGCTCGATTTCATGAAGGTAAAAGGCAAGATCGCCCTGACCATAGGCGACTATGCCATGGCCCGCGATACCTACCAGACCATCGTGAATGCGCGCAGCATTCCCTGGGCGCAGATGGGGCTGGCCAAGGCGCTGTTTCACCTGAAGGATTACGGCGCTGCCCGGCAGATTTTCGAAAACCTGTTGGCAGAAAACAGCCGGATCATGGAAGCCTATGACTGGCTGGCCAAGATCCACCAGGCCGAGCATGAGCACCAGCAAGCGCAGGATATTCTTACCCGTGCCATCGAATTGTCGGCCGCCAATGTCACCCGCCATAAGAAGCTGGGCGAGGTGGCAATGAAGAATGGCGATTACGATACGGCAGTGAAGTCGTTCCAGAACACCATCAATATCGGCAAATACTCGTTCTGGCGCGATGCCGCCGACTACGCCAGCCTGGCCAAGGCTCATCTGGGCAACGACAATGTGCTGGAAGCGACCAAGGTGGCGGCCGATGTGCGCCGCGAATTCCGCTTTGACCAGAAAGCCGAAATGCTCGCCACGGTGATGGAAACCCAGGTCGCCATCAAACAGAAGAACGAATCACGCGCCCAGCAGCTGCTGCAAAAAGCGCAGCAGCAGTTTTCTACCGTGGCCGCCGAATTGCCCGAGCATTTTGCACTGGAGTTGGCCGAAGCCTGTTACCAGTTGGGCAATGATCATGCGGCCAACGAAATCGTGCAGAAGATGATCCGCAATCATCATGAGGATATCGATGTGCTGGACCGGGTGCAGCGCATGTATGACAAGATCGGCCGTGGTGAAATGGGCCACCAGATGATCGAAGACAATGCGCGCGCCATTGTCGAAGTGAATAACGAGGCAGTGCGCATGGCGCAAGCGGGTGACCTGGAAGGCGCGGTGCAGAAATTCCTGCATGCGGTGGAGGAAATGCCGGCCAATGCCCAGGTGATGCTCAATGCGGTCAATGCCATGCTGGCCTATGTGTCACGTAAAGGTTGGCATGAGGAATATATGGAACTGGCAGAAACGTTTCTGAATCGCGTCAAGGCGCTGGAGCCCGCCAGCGTGAAATACCTGAAGCTGAAAGATGCCTATGCGCTGGCGAAACGGCGCTTCAGGGTGTGAAACGACATTTGCCGTGTTGTGTAGGTCATTGCACGCAGCAATAAATGAAAGTCGTGCTGTTTGACTCATCAGCTAATTACAAGGAAGCCGAATGCCATTAGCGCCGCTGCAGCAGCAAATATTGACCAGGATGCGTGAAGAAAACCAACGTAGCGGCTTTCCCTTTGCGCCAGGCAAATTCTGGGAAGACGAGTTGCGTTATTTCAATAAGGCCATGCAGGCTTTCGGGATCAACGGCGTCGAAGACGAATATTACAATACCCGGTTCAGTGGCGTGACGCCGGATGATCATCGTCTGTTTCACTGGTTTATGTGGACCTATTACCAGTTGTTGCAGCAGCGCGATGTACTGAATCTGCTCGATACCATTACGGTGACCATGGCAGAAAAGCCCAGCTATATTCCTGCGGTGGATGGCAAGCCGATGTCAGTCAGCGCTACGGTTGATATCAATGGCAAACGCTATTCGCCCGATATGCTGTTTTCAATCGACGATTTCTATAATCTGCATGAGCTGAATCCCGGTATTGCCACTGAAGCGGTCACGGTCGCGGATTTGGGCAGTGGCTGGGGCAGGATCGGCTATTTGCTGCTGCAGATCAATCCGAAAGTCAGTTATATCGTATTGGACTTGCCTGAGCCCTTGCTGATTTCATCTACCTATCTGCCGAAATTATTGCCGGACTGCTCCGTGGCGGACTATTTGTATGGTCTGGATCAGCCGTTTCTCGACCGCGGGCGCTTGCTGCAAAAAAACCTGTGGTTTCTCGGGGCTCAGGATATACAGAAAATTGCTGCCGGCAGTATCGATTACTTTATCAATGTGGCCAGTTTTCAGGAAATGTCGCTGGCCCAGACCAATGCCTATCTGGGCTGGGCTGGCAAGGTCAGCCAGGGGGGCCATGTTTATTTGCGCAATGGTTGGGAACATACGGTTCCACATACTGCGCAGTTCAGCGAATATGAAATTCCGGCGGGGTGGCAACGCGCTT
>NZ_JAYRLZ010000362.1:0-3518 GCF_041904975.1 Chitinimonas sp.
CCGAGCGGCGCCAGATCGGCATTGCCGCAGCTGGGGCAGCGCGGCGGCAGGCGTTCTTCATGGCCGCAGTGATGGCAGCGCAGGCAGCGCTCGCGCAGATGCACGGTCAGCCGCGCCGAGCAGCGCAGGCAGGGCGCCAGCCAGCCGCATTCGCTGCAGTGGATCACCGGGGCATAGCCGCGTCGATTGAGGAACACCAGCGATTGCTCGCCCCGCGCCAGTCGCTCGCCGATGGCGGCCAGGGTGGCGGCATGCAGCCCCTCGTGCAGCGCCTGCCGGCGCGTGGGCACCAGGCGCCAGCGTGGCGGCTGCGCACCCTGCACCGCCCGCTCGCTCAGCTGCAAGGCCCGGTAGCGACCGCTCACCGCGTTCTGCCAGCTTTCCAGGCTGGGGGTGGCTGAGCCCAGCACCACCGGCACCGCCGCCCGGCGCGCGCGCAGCACCGCCACATCACGCGCCGAGTAGCGCAGGCCGTCTTGCTGCTTGAAGCTGGCATCGTGTTCTTCATCCACTACCACCAGGCCCAGCGCCGGCATCGGCGTAAACACCGCCAGCCGGGTGCCCAGCACCAGGCGTGCTTCGCCGCGAGCTGCCTTGGCCCAGGCCGCAGCGCGCTCACCATCGGCAATATCGCTATGCAAAGCTACCAGCTCGATGCCGGGGAAACGGGCGCGAAAGCGCCCTTCCAGCTGCGGGGTCAGGTTGATTTCCGGCACCAGCACCAGCGCCTGCAGGCCCTGCGCCAGGATCGCCGCGATACTGTGCAGATACACCTCGGTCTTGCCGCTGCCGGTAATGCCGCGCAATAGATGCACGGCAAAGCCATTGCTGGCGCCAATGGCGGCTACGGCGGCCTGTTGCTGCTGATTCAATTGCGGGCCGCTGGCCAGCGCAGTCGGCCGAACCGGTGGCGCGAGTGCCGCCACCCGCCCATCAAGCAGCCAAGCTTGCACCAGCTTCCAGGCGCCGGATGATAGCTCTCGTAGCTCGGCTTCGCGGCAAGGCCGGGTCAAGGCCTGGGCCAGCCGGCGCTGCAGGGTGGCCCGTGGCGGCAAGCTGGCGAGCAGCGCAGCGGCATCGACCGCCTGGTACAGGCACATTTCGGCAGCACGAAACAGGTTTGGCTCGCGCCAGCGGCTTGGTAAGGCGGTGTGAACCACCTGCCCGATCGGATGCTGGTAGTAATCGGCACAAAACTGGAACAGCGCCAGCAGGTCGGCCGCCATCGCCGGCATATCGTCGAGCACCGCTTCCACCGGCTTGATGGCGATGCCGACATCCTGCGGCGCATCCGCCAGCGCCATGATGATGCCGACCAGCCGACGGCTAGCGAACGGCACCACCGCGCGCCGGCCGATATCGGCCGCGGTTGCGGCGGCAATCTCGTAATCGAATAATCGGGCGAGCGGCACATCCAGCGCCAGACGGACATAAGGCAAAAACGTGACTCCCCTTCACTTGCCTCCACCCCGGCCATCGATCCATGCACCGTTTGGCTATCAGACCGGCTGTTCAGCTAGTGAAATTGAATGTCCACAGATTGTGTGGATAACTTTGTGGGCAAGTTTGTAATTGCCGGTTGAAGTCCGGCAAATCCAAGCGCCATGCTGGATTGCCTAAATTTTAGGCTTTAAAATATACCATTTTAAATCAAGCATTTACTCAACACGTATTAGTGCAGAAAGTTGCCATATCGCGCTTGACAAGGCCGAAAGCAGAACATTCGTACTCTGTGCATAACTTAGCGGACACTGCGATGCCTTTACTTGAACAGATTGCCGTAACAGATTGTTTTTACTCAACTCTTCGCAACCCAGCAGCAAGGACATCGCATATTACAAACAGGCTAAGGCAAGGTTTAGGCTGGGTTACCGTGAAACTTGCGTGACAGTTGATGGACGGCATTCACCAGTGCGTCAACATGCGCAGGCGGAGTGAATTGCGAAATGCCATGGCCCAGATTGAACACATGTCCAGCACCCGTACCGTAGCTTTCCAGCAAGCGCGCGACCTCTGTTTCGATAGCAGCCGGTTGGGCAAATAGCGCCACCGGGTCGAAATTGCCCTGCAAGGCCACCCGCTCGCCCACCCGCCGGCGCGCATCGGCCAGATCCACCGTCCAGTCGAGGCCGATTGCATCGCAGCCGGTGTCGGCAATATCTTCCAGCCACAGGCCACCACCCTTGGTGAACACGATTACCGGCACGCGGCGACCGTCGTGTTCGCGAATCAGGCCGGCGACGATCTGCTTCATATAGGCCAGCGAGAATTCCTGGTACTTGCCATAGGGGAGCGAGCCGCCCCAGCTGTCGAAAATCTGCACCGCCTGGGCGCCAGCCTTGATCTGCTCGTTCAAGTAGGCAGTTACCGTGTCGGCATTCACCTGCAGCATATGGTGCAACAGGTCCGGCCGGTCATACATCATGGTCTTGATACGGCGATAGTCGTCGGAGCCACCACCTTCGATCATGTAGCAGGCCAGGGTATAGGGGCTGCCGGAAAAACCGATCAGCGGCACCCGGCCATTTAGCGCCTTGCGGATCGAGGCCACCGCATCGAATACATATTGCAGCTTGTGCATATCGGGCACCGCCAGGGCGCGGATCGCCGCCTCGTCACGTGCCGGCCGCTCAAACTTGGGCCCCTCGCCCTCGGCGAAAAACAGCCCGAGACCCATCGCATCCGGCACGGTCAGGATGTCGGAAAACAAAATGGCGGCATCGAGGGCGAAGCGATCGAGCGGCTGCAGGGTGACCTCGGTGGCCAGCTCGGTGTTTTTGCACAGCTGCAAAAAGCTGCCAGCGCGGGCGCGGGTGTCGCGGTATTCCGGCAAATAACGCCCCGCCTGGCGCATCAGCCACAGCGGCGTGTAATCGGTACTCTGGCGCAGCAAGGCGCGTAGAAAGGTGTCGTTTTGCAAGGTGGTCATAAGGGCGGGCGCCGATGGCGCTGAAGAAAGATCGCGGCGCGCATTGTCGCGTACTTTGGCGGCAGCGTGTTCAATCTGGATCAAACGTGGAAAGGAAGCCTCTGATGTGTGGCCGATGACATTGAAGATCACAGCGCCCCAAGGCAGCAAACCCAGTGCAATGCGCTGCGCGTCAATTGCCCTGCACAGGCGCCTTGCGGCCTTGGGTGAGTCGCGTATCGCATCATCCAGCCGTTGGTTTTATGCGCCTGCGGCGCCAATATCATGGGCGGGTTTGCGTCCCGCCGTCGCCTGACTTTCTTGTCTTGCCAAGAAAGTCAGCAAAGAAGGCGCGCCCGCGGTGGCGCCCGGCTATGCCGGGTTCCCTGCGCTTCTCGACCAAGTCGGCGGCTCGGGAACTCGGCCCTGCGGGCCTCAAACACCCCTCGCCTTCATCCGACTTGGCCTGCGATGCTCGGCGCCACCGAGGGCAGAGGGGCGCTCCGTGGGAAGCGCAGGAGGTTATCAAGCGCCGTAGGGCGGCCCGTGGCCGTCTTCGCGGCTGAAGCCGCTCCTACAAAAGGCAAGCATGGACCGCCCTAACGAAGAA
>NZ_JAYRLZ010000363.1:0-3513 GCF_041904975.1 Chitinimonas sp.
ATTTCATTGATAACGGTGGCCAGCTGCTCCACCTGGTGGAGCATGTTGCGGTTCAGCACCACCGATTGCTCAACGCGCTGGTGGCCGTCATGAATATCGCCAACCGACTCCTCGACCAGCCCTCGGATTTCGCGGGCGGCCACCGCGCTCTTCTGGGCAAGACTGCGTACTTCGGACGCCACCACGGCGAAGCCGCGCCCGGCATCGCCGGCCCTTGCTGCTTCCACGGCGGCATTGAGCGCCAGGATATTGGTCTGGAAGGCAATGCCGTCGATCATGCTGGTGATGTCGGCAATGCGGCTGGAGCTCTGGCTGAGCTTATCCATTGCCTGCTGTACGCTGGCCATGGCCTGCCGGCTGGCCTGTGCTTCACTGCTGGTGGCGCTGACCAGCTGCGCAGCGGCAGTGGCGCTGTCGGCGTTCTGGCGTACCTGGCTATTGATCTGCTGGGCCGATGCGGCGGTGCGTTCGGTATGGCTGGCCTGATTGCGGGTGCGGTTCAAGAGGCTGGTGGCATTGCCGGCCAGTTGTTGCGATGCCTTGGCCACTTCCGAGCTGGCATCGCGGATGGCATGGATGCTTTGCTTGAGCTGGGCGATGGTGGCATTGGTGCTGCTGGCCAGCTCGCCGAAAATGCCCTGGAAATCGTCGGGCAGCGAATGGTTCAGATCCCCTTCGGCCAGGCGCGCTAGCGAGGCGCTGAAGGCATGAAGGCTCTGCTGGGTCTGATCGAGCAGCATATTGATCTGCCGGCCCAGATCGGCAAAAAAGCCGGTCTTGCCATCAAGGGAAATACGCTGGTCGAACAGGCCGGCCGCCGCTCGCGAGACGGTATGGCTGATCTCATCGGCCATGGCCAGGGCTTCCGTCTGGTCCAGCCATTCGCTGACATGGCCGACCAATGCGCCCTCACCATTCAGGATCGGTGACACGGTGACGGTAAAGCGGCGCTGGTGCAGGGTAACCTGGCCTTGGCTGGCCTTGCCCGCTTGCCACAAGTGCCAGCCGCCGTCGCTGAGGATAGCCGGCAAGGCCCGTGCGCTCTGGCCCAGCTGTAGTGCATGGGATGCGGCTTCGTTCTGGTAGATCACCTGGTCGCCGGTATCGCTGATCAAAACCGGTGTTCTTACCTGGTCCAGCGCCTGTTTGAGCTTCAGGGTGAACTCGGCGACTTGGCTGGCCTCGATCATGCTCTCGCGCACCCGCTCGATTTCATCGGAAATCATCGCCTTCAGGCCGCTCATCTTGTCGATGGTGATCGAATACTCGCCCTGCGAGTACAGGCTGGTCAGTGCGACCATCTTCATTTCGATTTCGGTATGCGACAGGATCAGCTGGTTGATGCGGGCCGCCATCTCGCGCCAGCCGCCGTCAAAGCGTTTTTCGTCCATCAGGTGCGAGATATTGCCGGCGTCGTGTGCCGCCGCCATATTCAGCTGAGCCAGGCTGAAATCATTGAGGGTTTGCACCATCTGCCGGATCGGGCGATTGAGTGCTGCCATCTCGTCATGGCCCTGCAAGGGCGGTGGTGGCTCGAAATGGCCGGCACTGATATTGGCAAAGCTGCTGGTCAGCAGGCTGAGGTTGCGTTCGGTCGACAAGAAAAAGCCGGCCTGCAGCCATACCGCAATCAGCAGGGCCAGCAGGCTGACGCAAATGACCAGGGCAAGGCGGCCCAGCCGGGCATGGATGCGTGTTTCCAGCAGTGCATCCACGGTAGCAAGGCCCTGAGCCGATAGCGTGGCACCGTGAGCCAGCGCGCCATTCACCGCATCGGCCAGATTGGCTAGCGGGCCGATATCCTGGCCATCCTGCAGGGGTTTTTCCACAGTGCGCTGGTATTCGTTCAGCGCGATCAGGGCGGCATCGTTGAAATGCTTGAGTGGTTCCATCACCGGCTTGAGTGCAGCCGGCTCCGCCCGGGCTGCCTTGTCGATCTCGGTGCGCAGGTCGGCCAGCGAGGCGGCAACGGCCTGGCCTTGGGTCAGCGCCTGCAGGCGCGTAGCTGGCGTGGTGGCGCTGGCGGTGGGCAGGGCGGCAAGGCCGGTCATGGCACTGCCGAGTTTGCCGATGATGGCATCGCCGACGAAATAGCTCGCCAGTTCCGGGTCCAGAATCAGATTGGAGCTGTCATTGACCTTGGCAATCAGGCTGACTGCAGCGTCGCTGCGTGCTGCCGGATCGGCGGCGGCGATCAGCGCTGCCCACTCATGGTCGGCCCCGAGTGTCTTGGCTGCATTCGCCAGGCGCGGCGCCGGGGCGGCGGGTGGTTGGTGTGCCGGTAGCAAAGAGCGATAGAGGGTGTCGCTGGCGTACTGGATGATGGCCACGCCCTGGCGCTCGCTCTTGGCAAAGTCGACGTCGGCAATCAGGGCCTGCCAGCTGAAAATCAGCAAGAGCACGATGGGAAACAGGAATACGCCGCTGACCAGCATGAATTTTTGGCGGTAGTCGAGCCTGCTCATCAGCCTGATTGCCGGGTCGAGCATCGGATACAGCATGGGCGCTCCTGCCGGGACCAAATGCCTTCACTGTAGTCGGCAAGTTGGCGAATGCCAGTGCCAGACCTGCCGCGAAAGGCAGATTGCGTTTGATCGGTGTAATGAATCTGCTACTTGAATAGAGAACGAACGTTCTCTATATTGGCAGTCTTCGCACAACTCAGTCTGGAGTCATCATGCAAGCGGCCATCGCAAATCTGCTCAAGCACCCCGGCATCTGGCGCGGCGATGGGCATACCCTGCAGCAAGCCGCCACGCTGGACTGCGGGCACGCCGCCCTTGCCGCCGTACTGCCCGGTGGTGGCTGGCCGCAAGCGGCGGTAACCGAGTTGCTGGCGCGCCAGAGTGGCTGCGGTGAGCTCAAGCTGCTGCTGCCCGCCCTGGCAACCCTGACTCGCGCAGGCAAACAGGTATTGCTGATCGCGCCGCCGCATATACCGTATGCGCCGGCCTGGCAGGCGGCCGGCGTTGATCTGCAAAGGCTGACCTGGGTGCAGCCCGAGGGCGAGCATCATGCGTTGTGGGCGATGGAGCAGTCCTTGCGCGAGCCCGCCTGTGGGGCGGTGGTGGCCTGGTTCCGCCATGCCCTGGCCGACCGAGACTGCCGGCGCATGCAGCTGGCGGCTGAAACCGGCGGCGCTTGTGGCTTCGTGCTGCGCCAGGGGGCGGGCGAGCCGCTTGCATCGCCGTTTGGCCTGCGACTGGCCGTGGATGCGGTGGCCGGTGGTGTGGCGGTTCAGGTGCTCAAGCGTCGCGGCCCGCCCTTGACCCGGCCGGTGTTCCTGTCGCAGGACTCGCTGGCCAGCCAGCCTGCGCCCCGGTTTTCTGTCGTGCCGGCTGCTGCAAGCGTGGCAGGGACAAGCACGCACCGGCCACAAGCGCCGGCCTATGCCTGCGCCGCCTGAATGGGCTGGCAGTCAGGCGTACTTGTTATTGCAAGCCGAAAATATCTGTTGGTCAGGCAGTGCAGACCGGGCGGCCGGCTCGGCATGGCGGGCAGGCCTGCCGAGCC
>NZ_JAYRLZ010000364.1:0-3492 GCF_041904975.1 Chitinimonas sp.
GGTTGTGCAGGTCGATAAAGGTCTTCACCGCATTGAACACGCCATCGCGCAGGCCGGTTTCATGGGTGCCGCCCGAAGGGGTGGGGATCAGGTTCACATAGCTTTCGCGGGCAATGCCGCCCTCTTCGGTCCAGGTGATCACCCAGGCGGCGCCTTCGCCGGTGGAGAAGCTGTCATTCGCTTCGCTGATATAGCGCTCGCCCCGGAACAGCGGCACCACCAGGTCGGCGCCGGCCAGCTGCTCGTTCAGATAGCCGGCCAAACCGTCCGGATAGGACCAGGTCTGGGTGTCGCGGCTGCCGTCTTTCTTTTCGACGATCAGCGTCACCACAATGCCGGGCAGCAGCACCGCCTTGGAGCGCAGGATATGGGCCAACTCGCCCATCGGGATATTCGGCGAATCGAAATACTTCGGGTCGGGCCAGCAACGCACGCTGGTGCCGGTGTTCTTCTTGCCCACTTCCTTGAGCACCGCCAAGGGCTCGATGACAAAGCCGTCGCCAAAAGCCAGTGCGTGTTCCTGCCCTTCGCGCTTCACCCGTACTTCCAGCCGGGTGGACAGGGCATTGGTGACGCTGACGCCCACTCCATGCAGGCCGCCCGAGAAGCTATAGGCGCCGCCGTCCTTCTTGTTGAATTTGCCACCGGCATGCAGCTGGGTGAACACCACCTCGACGGTAGGCACGCCCATTTCCGGGTGGATGCCGACCGGAATGCCGCGACCATCGTCGCTGACGCCGATCGAGCCATCCTGATACATCACCACTTCGATATTCCTGGCAAAGCCGCCCAGGGCTTCGTCGGCGGCGTTGTCGATCACCTCCTGCACGATATGCAAGGGGTTTTCGGTGCGGGTATACATGCCGGGCCGGTGCTTGACCGGCTCGAGGCCCTTGAGCACCTTGACCGAGGATTCGTCGTATTGTGGAGCGGCTGCCATGGTATTTTCCTTGCTGCGGCGGGCGTGATGCGTTGGCGCGCAGTCTAGGGGGGAGCGCCGATGCGGGCAAGCCGCCGGCTACAAAACTGCAACACGGCCCGCATGGGGCAACTGGCAAGGAAGGACATGACAGCACTGGAACGCTTCGAACGCTATCTGACCGGCGAGCGCGGCAAATCGGCGGCAACCCGCGCCGCCTACCTGGCCGATGCGCGCCTGCTGCTGGAGCTGGCGGGTGAGCGCACGCTCGATAGCCTGCAAGCGCGCGATATTCGCGGCTTTGTGCGGCAGATGAAGCAACGCGGCCACGATGCACGCTCGATTGCGCGGCGGCTCAGTGCCTGGCGCGCCTGGTTTGCGCTGCTATGCCGCGAGGCAGGCTTTATTGCCAACCCGGTCGAAGCGATCCGTGGCCCCCGTGCTGCGCGCAAACTGCCGCGCCCGGTCAGCGCCGATGCAGCGGCGGGGTTTCTCGATGCTCTCGATGATGACGATCCATTGGCACGGCGCGACCGCGCCCTGTTCGAGTTGGCCTATTCCTCGGGCCTGCGCGTATCCGAATTGGTTGGTGTCGATCTGGCCGACTTTCTCGATGGCGGTGCCAGCCTCACGGTGGTCGGCAAGGGCGGCAAGGGGCGTCAGGTGCCGGTGGGCGCCAGTGCTCGTGCCGCTATCGATGGCTGGCTGCTGGTGCGCGGCCAGCTGGCCCGGCCGGGTGAGCCGGCCTTGTTCGTCAGCCGCACTGGCGGCCGCCTCGGCGTGCGTGCGGTGCAGTTGCGGCTTGATCAATGGTCGGACCGACTGGGCGTCGCTGACAAGCTGCACCCGCACCGCCTGCGCCATGCCTGCGCCAGCCATTTCTTGCAGTCCAGCGGTGATTTGCGTGCCACCCAGGAATTGCTTGGCCATGCCAGCATTGCAAGCACGCAGATCTACACCCATCTGGACTTCCAGCGCCTGGCGGCGGTCTATGATGCCGCCCATCCACGCGCCAAGCGCGACAAATCATGATCGGGCCTCCTGCCCGTGTGGGGGAAATACCCAAGCGTCGAAACAGTAGAATCCGGTAACGTAGCGGCATGCTTCGCCAGCATGCCGTTGCGGAGCAGCCACCGCAGCACCTCGCTACAATGCCGTTTCTCCGTTTCAACCTGCGCAATTGCGAGAATCGCTTGCCACGTTCTGCCGCCAAACCCCTCGCCGCGCGCCAGCCCAAATCCGGGCGTTGGCTGTGGGCGATGCCGAATCTGTCGCTGATCTGCTTTCTGGCAGTCGGCGTGGCCTTGCTGTGGTTTGTGCGCGCCAGCGAGCGCGAGGTGCAGCACGATGCCCTTATCGAAGATGTGCTGTGGCAGGAACAGGCCTTGCGTGGCGAGCTGACCGGCCGACAGAACCAGTTGGCGGCGATGGGGCGCGACTATGTCGATGGCCGCATGACCGAGGAGCTATTCCATAAAGTGGCCGCGCAGATGATGCGCAGCCATGTGGAAGTGCTGGCGGTAGCCTTTACCAATGAATACGGCGATGCGGTGTGGAGCCATCCGCATGATGCCACCAATACCATCGAATTCGTGCCGGCGGCGCTGGAGCCGATCCAGCGTGCGGCCAGGGTGGGCGTATCGGCTACCACCCCGACTTTCGATTATCCGGGTTCGGGCCAGGTGATCGCCCTGGCTGAGCCGGTGGTGGGCAACAAGAGCACCCTGGGCGCCTTTGTCGCCATCGTCTCGATGAACAGCCTGTTGCGCCACTATGTGCCATGGTGGATCGCCCAGCGCTACCAGATGTCCTTTATCGGCATCGACGGGCAGCCGATCATCGCGCAAGCCAGCGCGGAAAACACTCGCAACGCATTGAGCCATGAAGTGGCGTTCGATCCGCCCGGCTACGGCATGCGCCTGCGTGCCACCGCTTACAGCAATGCCTGGTCATGGTGGAAATATGCCTTGTATTGGACGCTGGCCGCGCTGACCGCCTTGATGGTGTGGTCACTATGGGTGCTCAAGCGCCATATGCATGAGCGCCTGCTGGCCGAGCGCGCCCTGACCCGTGAGATGAGCATGCGCCGCGCCATGGAGGATTCGCTGGTGTCCGGCATCTGCGCCATGGATACCCAGGGTCGCACCCTGCATGTGAATCTGGCGTTTTGCCGCATGGTGGATATGCAGGCGGAGGATCTGCTCGGCCGCCTGCCGCCGCAGCCGTTCTGGCCGCCCGAGTCAGCGGTGCAGTGCGAGCAGATCTATGCCGCCATCCTGCGCGGCGAATGCCCGCCCAATGGTTTTTCGCTGCGATTTATGCGGCGCAACGGCGAGCGTTTCGATGTACGCCTGTATGCCAGTCCGCTGATCGATGGCGATGGCCAGCAAACCGGCTGGGTGTCGTCGCTGAGCGATGTGACCGAACTCAAGCGCGAGCGCGAGGCCTTGAAAGCCTCGCATGAGCGCTTCGTCACCGTGCTCAATGGCCTGGATGCTGCCGTAGCGGTGACCGATAGGCAGCCTGGCGAGGTGCTGCTCAGCTATCGTGGTTTTCAGGAGGCATTTCATCTG
>NZ_JAYRLZ010000048.1:0-9041 GCF_041904975.1 Chitinimonas sp.
GCCAGGGAAGCGCAGGTTGTACTCAAAGCCGTTCTGCGCCTGCACCGGGGTGTTGCCGTACGGTTCGCCAAAGGGCGAGTTCTGCCACACCACGTTGTTGCCGCTGTCGGTCAGCAGTCGCGGAGTGTTCAGCGGGTCGGCGTAGACGTAGTAGATCTGGGTGCCGCCCGCCTGGGTCGGTGCGACCGTCACGGTCTGCACCGGGGTGGTGTACAGCAAGGCGCCGCCGGCGTCATACAGGCGCGCGGTCAGGCCATAGCTGCCGGCGGCTACGCCGGTCCAGTCAAGCATGAAGTCTTTCAGCACGCGACCGTTGTCGTCGTGCTCGGTCACGCTGACCACGCCGTCGACCGGCTGATCATTCTGGAAGAACTTCACCGTGTTGCCGGTGCTCGCCGCGCCGCGAACCTGCAGGCGCAGGCGCGCCGGGGCATCGAGCTTGCTGCCGGCTGCCGGACTGATCCAGCGCAGGCTGGCCACCGGGCTGCCACCGGTCACGGTCAGGTGGATCGCGCCCGATAGCAGTTGCCGGCCGTCCTTCATGGTCAGGCGGGCCACCAGATCTATTGCACTCCCCTGCTCCGCATCTGGCACAAAGAAGCCGCCATAGGCGGTGGGGCCCTGGATGGTGTCGCGCGCCAGGGTGGTTTGATAGCGGCCGTTCACCAGCAGGTCGACGCTTTCTACTTCGTCGGCATCCAGCGGTTTGGCGTCCGCATCGGTGGCGCGCACCACCACATAGGTGCGGCTTTGGGCGGTCAGTGTGTCACCTTCCTTCGGAGAGGTGATGCCGACAGTGATCTGGCCGGGGGACAGGCAGCTGCCGTTGCAGGCCAGCTGAGTGGCAATGCCGCGGTCATCCATCAGGTTGAGCTGGATCAACCGGCCTTGCGTCTCGCCTTCTTCTGTTATCCCCAGCAGGTCGGTCAGCGCCCACGAGAAGCCATGGGGTGCATCATTGCCGCAAGCCGTTTGGGCTCGGGCTGCCACCCTCGGATCGGTCAGGGGTTCATCTGCCATCCGTGACAGCGACGGCATTTCAATACCCGGGATAAAGTACTTCCAGACACGCTCCGGCTCGGGTTTGCCTACCGTGCAGGCCCAGCCGATTACGTAAGCCTTCTTGTCGTCCTTGCGGATGATGCCTTCCAACATGCCCTGCTTCTGGCCCGTCGGCGCGGTGGTCACGGTGATCGTGCGCATCATCGCTGCCGATGGGTCGGCTGAACTAGCGACCAGCAAACGATGCTGGCCGATGCCCAGATTCAGGGTGATGCGCATTTCACCATTGCTGGCACTAGCCAGCAAAATGCCGTTGTCAAACAGATTCAGGTGTCGATCGCCATTCGTTGGCCGAACAGCGATCAGCTGGGTGCTGAATACCGCGCCTGGCGCAACAACGACATTCAAGTCAGTTGCGGGTGCAAGGATCTGTCCGAACGTATGGGTGGCGAACGCATAGACATTCACATTCTGTATTTCACTGTCGCCGACCGTGCCCGCACTGTCGGTGGCGCGCAATACCAGGCTGTGCAAGCCCACCTGCTTGAAGCAGAACTCAAAGTTCCGATTGTCTCCAGCCCAGAACGTCCACGGTACCGGGATGCCATTGTCGAGTAACTCAACCTTCCGGATTGTTCCTGCTGCACTGCTGGCATCTGCAATCACTGCCATACAGGGCTTGGCGTCAAGATCAACGAGTGTGTAGCCGCTTGGTGATACAAAGCGCACGGCGAGCTGGCCTGCGCTGGCAGTCACCGTAATACGCCGTGCCGGGCTCAGGCTCACCATGCCCATTTCATCTTCGGCACGCAGGCTCAGCGCATGCTCGCCCGGTGGCAGGGCAACGCTGGTTTTAAGGGTGCCGTTCTGCGATTGCGCAATGACCTGATCGCCATCGAGCAATTGCAGGGTCTTGATCGATTTGCCTGGATTGCGGCTGGTCGCCGTCGCATCGATGCTGGCCTGATAGACGCCACCACTCGCCGCAACGGTCAGGTCGGTAGCCGGTGCCGCAAGGCTGAGCTGCGGGGTCTGTCCGGCGACCACCGTCACTTGGCGTGCAGCGCTCGTGGCTTGACCACCAAGATTGTCGGTGGCGCGCAGGCGCAGGGTGTGAGCACCTTCGCCCAGATTCACCACCGCATTCACACGGTCGCTTGCCCAATCTGCCACCACCATGCCGCCATCGAGCAGTTCCAGCCGGACGACTTTGCCATCGCTATCGCTGGCGCTACCAGCCAGGTCCTGGGGGTAGCTGTTGCCAGGCGCGGTGGTAACGCTGATATCGGTCGCCGGTGTTTGCAGGCTGACATCGGGCAACTGATTGTCGAGCACGGTGATCGTGCGCGGATCGCTCAGCGTCTTGGCACCCTGATCGTCGGTAGCGCGCAAACGCAGGGGGTGGCTGCCCGTGGTCAGGCTCACCTGGGTATCGAGCTTGCCGTTTGTGGCGCTGGCAATCACCGCATCGCCATCCAGCAGTTCCAGCAGGCTGACGCTGCCATCGGTGTCTGAGGCGGTGGCGACGATGGCGGCGCGGTAGCTGCCCTCTGCCGTCACCTGGCGGCTATCGGCCGCCGGGCTGGTCCAACTGAGACTCGGGGCTTGGTTGACCACCACGGTGATCGTGCGCGGATCACTCAGCGTCTTGGCACCCAGATCATCGGTAGCGCGCAAACGCAGGGCATGGCTGCCCGTGGTCAGGCTCACCTGGGTATCGAGCTTGCCGTTTGTGGCGCTGGCAATCACGGTCTCGCCATCCAGCAGTTCCAGCAAGCTGACACCGCCATCGGTGTCTGAGGCGGTGGCGACGATGGCGGTGCGGTAGCTGCCCTCTGCCGTCACCTGGCGGCTATCGGCCGCCGGGCTGGTCCAACTGATACTCGGCGCTTGATTAGCCACCACGGTGAGGGTGATCGGGGTACTGCTGGTTTGGGCGTTCAGCTGATTGGTCGCACGCAGGCTCAGGCGGTGCTGGCCCACCGGCAGATCGACGGTCTGATTGAGACTGCCGCTTGCAGAACTGGCCAGTACGGTGCTGCCATCGAGCAATTCCAGGTTGCTCAAGCCGGCAGCGCTGCTGCCGCTACCGTCAATGGCCACACTGGCCAGGCCATTGGCCTTGGCAATCACGGTGCTGTTGCTGGCCGGGGTACGCAGCTGGACCGTCGGCGCGGTTTCCACCACCACGGTGATGGCCAGGGCATTGCTGTTGCCCGTCACGCCGGTGTCGTCGGTGGCACGCAGAACCAGGCTGTGGTTGCCCACTGCCAGGGCGACGGTGCTGGTGAGGCTGGCGCTGTTGGCGCTGGCAATCACCTTGCCGTTATCCAGCAGTTCCAGTTTGCTGACGCTGCCATCGGCATCGCTGCCGCTGCCACTGATGACGACACTGGCTTGGCTGCTGGCATTGGCTACACCATAGCTACGCGCCGCTGCCGGTTGACTGAGGCTGGCGGTGGGCGGCTGGTCAATGCTGACGGTGGCGCTCACTTCATCCGATTCGGTCTGCAGGCCCTGGTCATCCGTGACTCGCAGTTTGAAGCGAGAGCTACCCGGTGCGGCAGCATAGCTGTAGTTGCTCAGCGCCAGGCTGGCGGCTGTGCCGGTCAGGGTTTTAACCGGCGTGGTGCCATAGCCGGTGTTGTTCGGGTTGACCAGCAGTTCCAGCTTGGCCACCCGGCCATTGCTGTCATTGCCGCTGCCGTTCAGTACGACAGCGCCTGTGGCGACGCCGGGCTTGATGCGGATTGCCGGTGCATTGGTGCGCAGGCTGGCGGTGGGTGCGGTGTTGCCGACCACTACCGTGACGCGGGCGCTGCTGACCTTGGCTTTGGCGCTGTCGGTGGCTACGGCGTAGATCTCGTAATTCCCGGCCGGCTTGCCCGCCAGGTTGATCGGCAGGCTGTAGACGCTGCCATTGGCACTGACGGTACCGGTGAGGGTGGTGTCCACCTTGGCGCTGTTCACCCAGTGGAACACCACGCTGCTGATGGTCTTGCCGCTATCGGCCGTGGCGGTGGCCTGCAGGGTGTCGCTGATCGGCGAGGTGTCGTACTGCTTGCCGGCCAGCGGTGCGCTCACGCTCACCTGCGGGGCGGCCCAGACGAAGCCGCTGAGCGCCAGGGTGGCGAGCTTCAGCCAAACGGCGCGAATGCGGGGGGCGGGCATGGCGCCCGGTTCAATGCGTTGGTGCATGACGTTCTCAAGCAAGCGCTGCCCGTGGCAGCGCAGATATTCAGGGGGGACCGGGAGGCTAGGTGGGGACGGCGGTCATCGCGCCGTCCCTGCCTCACTGGATAACGGCAATGGGCATATCGCCCAGCCAGATATGCTCCTTGCGGCCCTTGGCATGACGCTCGGACAACAGGTGGCCGCCCAGGTCGTACTGGAACACCGTGTCGCCGCTGGCACCTTGCTTGCGCACCCGCTGGCCCATGGCGTTGAGCTCGAAGCTCACCGGCCCGGAGGCGGTGGTGGCCGATTTGAGGCGGCCCCGTGCATCGAAGACATAACCATTGGTCGCGTCACGGGTGGTGCTGCCATTCGGGTCCAGTTCCACATTCCGGCTCACGCCGGCGGTGGTCATGCTCTGCATGCGGTTGCTGCCCGGTGCATAGCTGGCGTCGGTACCGCCCTGCCCTAGCGTGCGGTTGCCATTCGGGTCGTAATCATAGCCGTACACCTTGCCCGGCAGGCTGGCATAGGTCAGCTGGTCCAGGCGGTTATACCGATAGTTGCCGCTGGTACCCGGGTTGAGCAGGTCGAACTGGCTCTTGAGCCGGTCGCCTTCGTCGTAATCCTGCTGGATCAGCTGGCCGGCCAGATTGTAGGTCCGTACCCTGCCCGCTTCGTCATAGCCACGGGTCACCGATTGGCCGGCACCATTGGTAAAGCTGCTGATGCCACCAAACGGCTCATAGCGAATATCCGATGCCAATACGGTGCTGCGGCCGTTGTCATTCAGGGTGATCTTCTGAATCTGCATGGCGGCGTCAAATTCGTAGCTGATCTCGCGTCCGGACGGATAGCGCAAACCAGCCAGGCGACCACCCCGCGTGTAGCGGTAACCCACTGATTCGGTCTGCCCCCCTACTGTCTGGCTGACCGTTTCCAGCTGGCCCAGCCAGTTGTAGCGGTAGCTGCTGCTGCGCACCAGCTGGCCGCCAGCATCGTATTCCTGTACCTCGGCCAGTTTGCCGATACCGTAAGGAGCGGTGTCATAGGTGTTCACTACCTTGCTGCCATCGGCATAGGTGGCGGTCTTGGGCCGGTTCAGGTCGTCATAGGTGTATTTAGTGATCTGCTTCTTGGCGTCGGTTACCGTTTCCAGATTGCCCACCAGGTCATAGGTATAGGTGGTCAGGCCGGTGTCCGGGCTCTGCTGTTCCAGTACTTCGCCAAAGCCATTGATGGTGTAAGAGGTGACGTTCCCCTTGGGGTCGGTCACCTTCACCAGGCGGTCCTGGCCGTTGTACTCATATTTGCTGACCTTGCCATTGGCATCGGTGCGGGTGTCCAGCCGGCCCAGCAGGTCATAGGTCTGGGTGATGGTGCGGGCGCCGATGCCCGGCACGGCCGGTAGCTTGATATGCCAGAGGTTGCCGTTTGTGTCGTAGTCGTACTCCGCCTGCAGCTTGCCGCCCGCGGTACGTGACATCGGCTTGCCGGTCTGCTCGTAATCGGTGCCGCTATGCCGCACCCTCTCGCCACTGGCGGCGTACACCGTGGTTTCCTTGCGGTTGCCCAGGCCATCGAGGGTGTACACCACCCGGTTGCCCAGCGCATCGGTAATGGTGGTCAGCCGGTTGCCGTCGTCGTAGTCGTAGGTGAGGACGTCGCCATCCGCACTGGTTATGGTATGCAGATTGCCGGCCGCGTCGTAGCCGTAGGTGGTCTTCCCGCCCAGCCCTCTATCGATTTGATAGAGTTTGCTGCGACTGTCATAGCGAAGAATGCTCGATACCTGATTCGGATCGATCATCCGCTGCGGACGTCCCTCCAAGTCAAAGTCGGTATAGGTGGTGACATGGCCGAGGGCATTGGTCACGGTCGTCAGTTGCCCACTACCGGGCAGGTAATCAAAGGTAGTGATGCGCCCCAGCGGGTCGGTCACCGTCTTGATCTGGCCCATGGCATTGCGCTCGTAATGGGTCTTACGCAATTTACCGGCGATATAGTTGCTGGTCACCAGGCCTTGCGCGCCGTCCTTGTCGGTGGTGGCCTGCTCGTAAAAATCGGTCACCAGGCCGGTGGCCGGGTCGGGAACCGCCCCCTGCTGCAGCAAGGGGCCGGACCACCAGTACGGCACCGGACGGTCGGCCTGGTATTGGGTGTGCCGATAGCGGGCAAACGCCGTGCCCTTGGCCTCGGTGACCTTGATCGGCAGGTTGCGCGCGGTGTCGTAGTCGATCTGCGTCACCACGCCGGTGCCATCAGTGCTGCCGATCTTGCGGCCATCGGCGTCGTTCAACTGGGTGAAAGTGAACTGCGTCGGCTTCTGCGGGTTGCTGGTCTGGCCAAAATAGCTGGCCGAAGCCGGCACCATGCGGTTGCCTTTGTTCTCCATGGTGATGGTCATGCCGTCACCCAGTGGGCGGGTGACTACCACCGAATGGATCTGGCCTTGTTCATCCTGGAAGTAGCGGAAGCGGTATTCGCCGATGCCGGCGCCGTCGTCGGCGCGAATGGCCAGGCCGTTCTCGTCGTAGTCGAAGTGGTGTGCCTCGATGCCACGTTCGTCGGTCACTGTCCTCAGCTGAAACGGGGCGCCTACCAGGTTCTGGTTGTAGGTGTAGCCGTAGCGGCGCTCAAGCTCAGAATTACGTGCTGCGCCCGGGAAGTAGTAGCGATAGCGAATCGATTTCAACCAGGCATAGCCTCGGCCGACCGACAGGCCACTAGGATCTTGTTCGGCCGTATCGTAGAAAAGCTTCAACTTGAACATCAAATCATCATCAGCATTCTGAGCAAAGACAGTAGCTAAAATACCTACTGTATGTACCAAATACAGCTTGTTACCAAAACTGTCTTTCACCAGGATAACCGGAGCCTGTTCGCTGCGCGTGCCGGTATCGACGGTAAAGGTCAGACCGGTGCCATCGCGGTAGCGGACGCTTTGCGGGTTGTAGCTAGCATCGAATTGCCACACCGCCTGGTCTGCATCGACATAGACCCAACCGCTAGCGGTCTTGGTGAGGGTGGCACTGATGTCGGCATCTGGCCTCCAGTTCACGCCATCGGTCGATTGGAAATACAGGCGCATGGCTCCAATCTGCAGGGCCATATAGACCGCAGCAGAGGGGTGAAGTAGCGGATAACACTTGCCGTCAAACTTTGCATCGTCCAGCTCGCAACGCAGGGACTGAGGGTTTACAGAGCGCGGACGACTAAAGTCATAACCCACTGGAAAGTAGGCCGGGCTGCCATCCGTGCTCTGGCGCTTGCCTTCAAAGCTGCTGAGAGGGGTGCGGGTCGGGTAGAGATAAATCTCATAGTTATGGGTCCAGTTCTGGCCCATGGCTTGCGGCAGGCTGCCTTGCAGGCGACCGCTGCTGTCGTAGTGGCGGCTGAAGCGCAGCAGCGAAGGCGCGGCGCCGCGGTAATCGACTTCCTCGTGCACCACCCGGCCCAAATCAAACAGCACCGGGTCGGCTGCCTGGGTGGGGATGCCTTCCCGGCCAGTGACCGGCCCTTTGGCTTCGCATTGGCAGGCGGGTTTGCTCTGGCCTGATGCCGCGACCGGACTCCGCGAACTTGGCTCTGGGCGTGGTGTGCCGCCGCTAATAGGCCCCCCCCCGCTTCCTCCGCTGGTCTGGCCGTTGCCAGGAAACGTAGGCGGGCCGTCATCATCACACCACGCACCGCTCGCGCCAACATGAACTCCTGCCTGCGGGTTTTGACCATTTTTACACATCGGAGTCACTTCTACCCCAACAGGAAATGATAGGCAGGACACGTTCCCCACCTCCCAATATCCACTACTGCTAAACGTCCGCGATACCAAACTAAAAGTACAACCCTTCGGCGTTACTTGTTTTTCCCCGTATGCAAGCGCGTCACTTAAAGATGAAAAGTCTAATCCACTGTTGTGATATCGAACCACTGCATTGGCTTGCACCGAAAAAATTAAAACCGCCAAACATAAAACCAAGTTTCGCAACATATTACTTTCCAGGAATAAATGAATTGCGTGCAAAAATAAAATTTTTGCGGCCAATCATTTCATTTGCATTAAGAAAATCGTGCAACGGCAGCCATTGCTCAGAAGCAGGTATAGACGCAACGCCTTACTAAACTTTTAGCTGATTTTGTCATTCGGAAAACAGACTAGCCATTGCTTTGCAAGGCCACCTAAGTGACAAAACTTTCTAAAGTTCTAGAAACGCGAGTGTCCTTGATAAAACAAAGAGAGATGAATTTACGTCCAGCCACTCTCTGTGTCATACCGAGTTAATCTCCCCTAACCCTCCCCACCACCTTGAACCCCACTGTCTCAATGGTGTCGCGGGCATAAGCTTCCTCATGCAGTAAATACACCTCACTGACCAGCCCGCTACTGTTCAGCCGATCGATGTAGGCCTGCAGCGCGGCAAATTCCTTCACCTCGCCTTCGATGGCAAAGTTGCCTTTTGCGAGATCCGGGTGCAGGGCCAGCAGGGTGACGTCCTTGCTGCCGGCTTTTTCCACCGCCAATAGCAGATTGGCCCAGGGGGTGTGCAGGGCGCGGCGAATTTCGGCGGCGCGCGCTTCCGCTTCCGGGTTGCTGGGCAGCTCGACGACCACCGGCGGCGGGGCAGCTGGCGCTTCGGCCGGCGGCTGCAAAAGCTGGCGGGCGCGACCGCTATGCCAGAGCTGGCCGCAGGCCAGAACCAACAGCAGCGAGGCGGCCAGCGCCATGCGCCAGATCAAGGTATTGAGCGGAGCGGCCGGGCGGGTGAGTGCGTGATAGTTCATGACCATCCCTTCAGCTGTAGCGCTGGCATGGCGTGCAGCAGCACGCCGCTGTCGGCTGGCAGCCAGGGCTTGAGGGCCACCGA
>NZ_JAYRLZ010000048.1:9051-10898 GCF_041904975.1 Chitinimonas sp.
ACTACGGTGAGTGTGTGGTAGTCAGCCAAGGGCGACAGCGCGCTATCGCAGCGGGCGAGCAGGCGGCGCAGGGTTGCGGCCAGATCGGCATGGCGCGCTTCCACCAGGTGCTGTGCCAGCTTGCCATGGCGATAGGCCAGCCATGACAAGGCCGAGCCGCTATTGAGCAGGCAGGCATGGTGGTGGCGGCGGAACGACAGCTGGCCATAATGGCGCGCTGCACTGAGCGGTACTGCCCGTTCCAGCTGCAGGCCATATTGATCGAGCCTGCCTTGCAGGCTGTCGAGCAGCGCATGCGGCAAGGCATAGGCCAGTGCCGGTGCGTCGGCACCCTGCCAGGCAGCCTGTACCGCCCAGCCGTCGCGCACCGGCAGGCCGGCCAGGGCGAAGCTTTCCAGGGCGAACTGATTGAGTTCCTGTTGATCGGTAAACGACGCTGTCCAAGGCAGCAGACGATATTGGGCCACGCTATCGGGCAGCAACAGGCGCACCCGGCCAGCCGGCGGCAGTGTTGCCGGCGCCTGGCTTAGGGTAAAAGTCAAGGCGTCGGCCAGTCCGTGGCGGGCCGATGGCTGCAGCGGAATGCACTGCCATTGCTGTTGCACCCGGCCAAACCGGGCCAGCTGCGCGTCGCATTGCGCCAGCAAGGCAATGCGCAGCGTGGGACGTAACAGCCGGGGTAACCAGCGCTCAGGCAATGAATGTGACACGGTTCACCTCCTCCAGCGTGGTATGGCCCGCCTTGACCAAGTCGAGCGCCACATCGCGCAGAAAGCGGGTGCCCTCCAACCGTGCCTGTTCCTTCAAGGCGCGGATAGTGGCGCGGCCGATGATCATTTCCCGTACATCGTCCGACAGCTTGAGCACCTCGGCAACAGCGCGGCGGCCCTTGAATCCGGTGCCACGACAATGGCTGCAGCCCTTGCCGGCCATAAAGCGATAGTCGCGGATGTCGGTAAGGTTGGAGAAGGCCAGTAATTCTTCGCTCGGCGTGTAGGGCGCCGCGCAATGTGGGCAGTTCTGCCGCACCAGCCGCTGCGCTACCACACCGGTCAGCGAGGACACGAAGCTATAGGGGTCGACCCCCATATGCATAAAGCGGCCGATCACATCGAAGGTGTTGTTGGCGTGGACCGAGGTAAATACCAGGTGACCGGTCAGCGCCGATTGCACGGCAATCTGCGCCGTTTCCGGATCGCGAATTTCGCCAACCAGGATCTTGTCGGGGTCGTGGCGCAGGATGGAGCGCAGGCCGACGGCGAAAGTCAGGCCCTTTTTCTCATTTACCGGAATCTGCAGCACGCCATTGAGCTGGTATTCCACCGGGTCTTCAATGGTGATCAGCTTGTCTTTACCGGTATTGATCTCGGTCAGCGCGGCATACAAGGTGGTGGTTTTACCACTACCCGTTGGCCCGGTTACCAGCAACATGCCATAAGGCTCGGCGGCCAGCCGGCGCAGCAGGGCGACGGTATGGGCATCGAAACCCAGGGTGTCGAGGGTCAGGCGTTGCAGTTGGTCGATCAAGGCCTGCTTGTCGAGAATCCGCAGCACCGCATCTTCGCCATGGATGCTGGGCATGATCGAGACGCGGATATCGATATCGCGGCCCTGCACGCTGATGCGAAAACGGCCATCTTGCGGAATGCGGCGTTCGGCGATATCCAGGTCGGCCAGCACTTTCACCCGTGAAATCACCTGCTCGGCAAGACTCGGGTTGGCCAGCGTGGCGACTTCGATCAAGACCCCGTCCACCCGGAACTTCACCACCAGGCCGGCCGGCGTGGTTTCGAGGTGGATATCGCTGGCTTCATAGCGCAGGCCATCGAACAGGGTCGAGTTGACCA
>NZ_JAYRLZ010000048.1:10908-19992 GCF_041904975.1 Chitinimonas sp.
CGGGCTTGGTTCATTGGCGATCGATACCAGGGTTAGCTCGTCGCTGTCATCGCGCGACACCACTTCCTGATCGCTCTTGCTGACCGCCGAGGCCACCGCACTGAAACTGGTGGCGTAACGATCGAGCATGGCCTCCACATCGAGCGGGTCGGCCAGCCAGATGTCGGTGACATCCAGGTCCAGCGAGGCGACCCAGGCGCGCGGCGCCTGATCGATCGGCTCACCCATCACGGCGTAGCAAGCGCCGTGTTCATCGCGCACCATCAATACCCGCTGCGCCAGCATGGCGTCGTACGGCACTTGATCGAACTGCGGGGTGAGCTGGTTCAATCGCTCCAGCGAAATCAGCGGGTAGCCGAAGTGGTCGGCCACCTGCTGCAAGGCCGCGTGCCGGGTCAGCCCCTGGCCATCGGCATAGGGGGTCAGCCAATCGCGGCCAGCGCGCTGGGACAGGCAGTCCAGCAGTTGCGTCTTGGAATCAGTCATTGAACAGAATTCGCCAGTTCAAAAATAGGCATATAGAGCAGCATCACCACCACGCCGATCACCAGGCCGATGCCCACCATCAGCGCCGGTTCGATCACCCGGCCGATCATGTCGACCCAGCCGGATACTTCCTGATCATGAAAGTCCGCCACCCGGCCGAGCATTTCGTCCAGATTGCCCGATGACTCGCCGGCGACAATCAGGCGACTGGCGACTTCAGTAGCCAGTTGCTGCGCCAACAAGGCGCGCGACAGCGGAATGCCCTCCTCAACCTGGGCACGAGCTGCATCGAGCTGTGCCTGGTAGTGAACCGGCATGGAATCGCGCGTCATGCGCAGGGCATGGGTCAGCGGTACACCACTGCGCAGCAGCAGGCCAAGGGTGCGATACAGGCGCGCCAGCTGGAATACCCGGATGCGCCGACCGACTGCCGGCAGTTTGAGCAACGTTTGCAGGGCGACGCGCCGTGCCACCGGGTGTACCAGTACGGCAATCAGCATCGCCATAAGCAGGGCCGAGCCACCCCAGGCGAGCAGCTCATGGGCGCGGACAAAATTGCCCCAGACATAGACAAAGCCGCCCAGTTGCTCGCCGTTCTTGCTGACATCGTCAAACGCCATGCTGAAACGCGGCACCACATAAAGCAGCAAAAAGCCGATCACCAGCATGCCAACGCACACCAGGATGGCCGGATACACCGAGGCCGACACCAGCTTGCTGCGGATCTGCGCCACCTGAGTCTGGTATTCGATATAGCGCCGCACCGCCACCCGCACACTGCCGGTGGTTTCGCTGGCGCGCACCATGGCCACATACAAGGGCGGAAACACGCCAGCCTGCTGTGCCATGGCTTCGGACAACTGCTTGCCCTGGCGCAGCGCCTGCAACAGGCCGTCGTAGACGCGGCTCTGCGCCCCACCTGCATCATTGTGTTGCAGGATATCGATGGCATCGACAATCGATTGCCCTGCCTCCAGCAGCGAATGCAGCTGCTGGTTGAATACCGCCAGCATGAAGCGCTCACGCCCCAGCTGGAAGTCGACACCGCGCTCGGCCGGCTTTACCGACACCACCCGCACACCCTCGGCGCGCAGACGGGCCTCGGCAGCGGTGGCTGATTCGGCTTCGAGCGCGATTTCTTCAACCGCGCCGGCCAGCGTCAGGGTCTTGGCAATAAAACGCATGCAGTGGGTCGCTTAATAGCTGGTGATATCGGCATCTTCGCCGCTACCGCCGGCAGCACCGTCCTTGCCATAGGAAACCACCTCGAACTCGCGCCCGGCCTTGGCATCGCCAGGCGATTTGTAGTTGTAGCTGTGGCCCCACGGATCGAGCGGAATGGTCTTCTTCAGATAAGGGCCATTCCACTTCGGCTCATTGGCCGGCTGGGCGAACAGGGCCACCAGGCCTTGCTCGGTGCTGGGGTAATGGCCGGTATCCACCCGGTACTGGTCCAGGCCCTTATCAAACGCTTCGATCTGCGCCTTGGCGGCGGTGGTATTGGATTTACCGATCTGCGAGAAGTATTTCGGGCCGACATAGGCCGCCAACAAGCCGATGATCAGCAAGACCACCAAGAGCTCCAGCAAGGTAAAACCGCCGTGGCGGCGCGTATTGCGTTGCATGTTTCCATTTCTCCTATCAAGTCAAAACGCCCGGCTATTTGGCCGGTTGGTAGATGAACTGCCAGTCCTGGTAATGCTTTTTGTTGGCGAACTCTGCATTACTCTCTTCAAAACCGCCTTTTTTGAGCGGCTCGGCCATCGACAGGGAATACACCCCCATCACGCCGCCATCCGGCGCGGTAACCACTCCCCATTCAGCCCGATTGGTAATCGGGTCGCGGTAGGGGCGCCGTAACGGACGGCGAATCTGCGTGGTAAAGCGATGCTCCAGCAGATCGCGCAGATCAGATGGATAGCGTTTTTCGCTACCCGGCGACAGCTCGTAATAGGTCTTGATCGCCTGCCGATACTGCTGGCCCACCCATAGCAATTCCTGCTCACGGGCGTGCTGCTCGGAGGTCTTCCAGACATTGAGTGCTCGCGCACTCATGATCATCAGCACCACCAGCAGGAACAGCGCGGCCGGGTAGGTAAATCCGGCTTCACCAATCTTGGTAATACGTGCCATCCTTGCCGACCCCCGCTGCCCCGCTATGTACATCAAATACCCCGCCCATACTCGGATCAGCCGGAGGCTTGACCACCCAACCGTTACGGCTCTCGGTAATCGGATCTTCCGGTATCTGGCGCAAATAGTGTTTGTCGACCAGATCGCTCAGCTTGTCCGGATAGCGCCCGGTGTCGGTGTAGTACTTGTCCAGCGCTTCGCGCAGGCTGTAGAGGTTTTCGCGCAACACGGTTTCGCGCGCGCGATCGATGCCGCCGAAGTACTTGGGCGCCGCAATCGCCAGCAGCAGGGCAATGATGGCCAAGGCCACCAGTAGCTCGATCATGGTGAAGCCGCGTGCCAGATGTCGCTTCAGAAACGTGATTCGCGACCGCATCACCACTCCTTGTAAGCCACACCGTTGAGGCCGGCTTCGGTGGATTGCGAATACACATCGAACACATCAGCGCGGTAGCGCGGCGCGTCGTAGCTGCTGTCGTAGCTGCGCAAGCCCCAGGTTTGCGCTGCCGGAATACCACGCTCGGTGGCGAAGGGGTCGGCCGGGATACGCCGCAGAAAATACAGGGTCTGGCCTGATACCTTGGCATTGGGCACGCCGGTAGCCAGCAGATCCAAGCTGGCCGGATAGCCGCTGGCGCCAATCGGCAGCGCGATCTTGCCAGCATCTGCCGCCGCCTTGTAGGCGTCGATCGCCATGCGAATATCACGCAGGGCACGGCGCAGCTGAAACTCCTTGTCGCGCTTGATCGTATGCTGGGCGAACGGCAACGCCACCATGGCCAGCATGGCAAGAATCGCCAAGCTGACCATCAGCTCCACAATGGTAAAGCCGCCCTGGCGGGATGCACCTTCCGGTCTGCGCAATTTCAGCACGGCTTACTCCGCATGCAACTCAAGGCGTACCGGCATGGCTGGGCGCTCCACTCCAGCCGGCAAACCGATAGGGATGGCGCCTGCAACATCGAGCTGGCTGATACCAGGCTTGAGTGGTTTGACCCGGATCATCAACAGATTGCCGCTGCCACTTTGTGCATCGCTGGCACTGCCGAGGGCAATCGACACCCTGCCGCTGGGCTTATCCACCGTGCTGCTGAAATTGCCCTTGCGCCCATCGCGTGAGAAATAGCCGCCGTCTTCAACCGCGACGATCTCCAGCATCTGCGGGTCGTAGGCCAGCTGCAAAGGCAGACCACGCATTGGTGCGCTGCTATTCATTGCCAGCGCCAGCTTCACCTCCTCGCCCGGCTTGGCCTTGCTCGGGCCTGACCAGCTGATGCTGATCGGCTTGCCGGCGCCCGCTTGCGGTGCATCTGCCTTAGGCGCATCGGCGCCGGGCGAAGCCGGCGTTGCCGCATTGGCAGCCGGCGAACGGCCAGCCGGCTGGGCCGGCGCAGCATCCTGGGTGCGCAACAGCAAGGGCTTGGCACGCAAGACCGCGTCGGTACCCGACCAGAACATCTCCTGGCCGGCCGGTTTGCGCTGGATACCGCGCACCAAGTGAGGTGTGATCGACAGCACGATTTCGGTCTTGTCGCGCGAGTCGCTATTGGCTGAGAACAAGCGGCCAAGAATCGGCATGCTGGTAAGACCGGGCAGGCCGGCCGCACTGCTGCGCTCTTCGCTCCGGATCAAACCAGCCAGAATCTGCGTCTCGCCATCTTTCAGGCTCAGCACCGTATCGGCGCTGCGACTACCAATCTGGTAGGCCAAGCCGCCAGACTTGGTTTGAACCTTGGTAACCACAGAGCTGACTTCCAGGCCGATCTTGATTGCAACGTCATCGTGGGCGTAGACGGTAGGCTCCACGTCCAGCTTCAAGCCTACATCCAGGTACTGAATGTTTTCTGTCACGTAGCCATTGCTTCCAGCGGTAGTGGTAACCACCGGAATCTTGTCGCCAATATGAATCTTGGCTTTGTCACGATTGCGTACCCGGATACGCGGGTTGGCAAGCAGATTTGCATCGCTGTTTTGCTGATGCGCCTTAACTTCGACACTGGGAACCGTGATGCCCAGATTGTCGCGATTTAGGTGCAGCAAGCTATTCAAGCTACGCGACTCCGGCTTGTCACCGGTACCTGTGTTGACCAAACTACCAAGCGGCGCGACAGAGAACTGGTCAGTCGGCGCAACACCCAGGTCCAGCAGACGGGAGCGGGCGATTTCCAGCACCTCCACATCCAGCATCACCTCAGGCTCTTCATGGTCGTACAGACCAATCAGTTTTTCGGTCAGCGCGATCGCTTCCGGCGTATCGCGCACCACCAGCATGTTCAGTTTTTCATCGACGAACACATCCTTGAGCTTGAGGATGGTCTTGATCAAGTTGGCCGTATCCTTGACGGTAGAACCGTGCAGATAGAAGGCGCGCACCAGCAGGTCCTGGTATTCCTTGGTCTTGGCCTGGGTGTTCGGATAGATCAGCACACTGCTGCCGTTGAGCACCTTCTTTTCCAGCTGGTTGGTCGTCACCAGCATGTCCACCGCGTCTTCCAGCGACGATTGTTTGAGGAAAATGGTGGTGCGCTGATCCGAGCGGATTTCCTTATCGAGAATAAAGTTGATGCCCGTGGTCCTGGACAGCACTTCAAACACCATTTTCAGGCTGGCATCACGAAACTCGAGCGTTACCGGCTTGCGGTAGAGATTGCTCAAGCTCGGGCTGGACAACATATCGCGCGCTTCGCGCTCTTCCAGTTCGCGCTTGAGCGCCTTGGCTTCCAGCAGATTTGGGGCCAGATCCAGCACGGTATTGAGCAGCTGCTGCGCCTTGCTGCGATCGCCCTGCTTCATTGCCTGCTCGGCCTGCTTGAGTTGTTCACCCACATTGCCAAGACGCTCCACCCGGTCGATACCGGCCAGTGCCCGTTCATTATCGGGCTGGTAGGCCAGAATGGTCTGGTAGATCTCGCGCGCCTCACTGCGCTTTTGCGCATTCACCGCGGCCTCGGCCCGATTGAGCAACTTGTTGGTGACCTCATCACGCTTTTGCAGCCAGTCGGCGCGAAACCGCACATTGAGCGGATCGGCCTCGGTCGCTTCCTTCAGCGCCTGCAAGCCCTGCGTGTAGCGGCCAGCCTCAAGGTGATACCAGCCATCCATGTGGCGCAAATGACCGGCGCACCCGGCCAGCATGGCACCAGTCAATAACAGGACACTTGCCGAGCGCCTGGCGCTGGCAAGAAAAGGGTTAACACGGTTCATGGCGCTTCAATCGAGAGTTCGTGCTGGCGACCCAGCGGCAGATATTCAATAACCAGCTTGCGGGCTTCCACCGACACCAGCTTGTACTGGCTGTCGAGCGCCTCCCCGGCGTGCGCGACCAAGCTGTCCTGGCCACGGGCGAGATAGATAACAGTCTGGCCGCCTTCTTCCTGCATACGGCCAAGAAAGCGGTAGGGCATGGGCGGTTCCTGGGGTTCCACCGGGCCGACCGGCTGCGGCGGCGGTGCCACACTGGGCACCACGGCCGGCTTGGGCGGCGCCTCCCAGCTCACAGGCGCAAACGGGTCACCTGCCAGTTCTGGCAAGTCGTCGCGGGCAAGCGGCGCTACATCGGCCGATTTAGCGACCACCGGGGCTGACACGGCAGGCTGCGCGGCGGCCTTGGGCGGCCGGCGCTCGCTGGCAACTTCTGCCGCCGCCGAACCAGCCGGCTCGGTCGGATAGATCGCCGCAACTACGGTGGCCAATAACAGGCTGCCCCAAAGCATCCAGCGTTGCTTAGCGTTCATGGGCAGGCACTTTGCTGGTTGAGGCCTTGCCATAGCTGGCGACGCGAATCGCGCAACTCAGCTCCGGGCTGACAATGTCATCGCGCGTGCAATCCAGTGCCTCCAGTGCAAGGCTGGGGTGGCTGAGCAGCTTGCCGAGAAAGCGTCGGCTCGCACCATAGTTTTCCACCAAGGTAAAGCTGGCCTGCTGGCGCCGGATCGCCAGTGCGCGCTCTGGCTCATTGGCATAGCTGACCTCGCCCAGCCCGACATCGGCGCGATCGGCCTCGCGGTGCAAAATGGCCGGCAGGCTCTCGACCTGCGCCGGCAATTGGGCCAGCAGCAGCGCACTGCTGGTCTGGCTGGCGGCCTTTTGCGGTGCAAGCACCACCGGCGCCACCACCGGTTTCCGCCCAGGCTGGGCGAGCGGCTGACGCAAGGCGACCACGGCCAGCAGCAAGAGTGCCAAGCACACAAGCAGCGCCAAAAGCGCCCAACGGTGGCGCAGTGCCAAATATTGAAGGTAAACCACGATATGCAGGGACTGCCCGGAAATGACGCCCGCATGAAATATCATGCAAGCCTATGAATCGACAGAAAATTTGAGCGCGCGATTCTAACGGAATTTTTACCCGGGCGGCACAAATCCGCCAAAAATAGTTCCCCGGCACAGTGGTTCAGCGCCGCAGCGCAAGCAAGCCATCGCGTGAAACCGTTCGCCAGTCTGGCGGCTCGCCGAATCAGGGTTTACCCAAGGGCGCAAATTCGGTATGTTCCGCCGCCCTGTCCACCATGGCCGAACGGCTCTAACAGCTGGTCGCCATTGCCCCTCATGCCACGATACCTGTACCGTCTCGCCATCCTGATGCTGCTTGCACTATCCGCCACTGCCCATGCCAGCAAATTCATGTTCGGCGAACAGGATTCCATCCGCATGGTTGCGCCCACCACCCTGAGCGGCCCGGGGAATACGCGGCTCTTTCTCGCGCACCGGGTAACGATGAAAGCCTTCCTGCTTCCCTACACCATCACAGATAATGGCTATGTGTTCGGCATCTCCGGCGAATCCAAGCAATACATCAATTTGCCAACCGGCGCCGAGCTACGGGCCATTCAAGCCGGCGGCTACCTGCCCAAGCCCTTGCCGCCGACAGAACTGAGCTGGTTTGACTATTTGATGGGCTATTCACTGTGGATTGCCTTGTTCGCCATATTTGTTTTGCCATGGCTCAAGAAGCGGCTATTGGACAGGGCGTAAGGCGCGCGATGGCTTCGTGTGTCGGGTAATAAAGGCATGATTCGTTCCGGCACCTTTACGCCTCGAATCGAGTGCAATCCAAACGTCGCGGCTAGTGCGCGCGCGTTCCACGACAGCCGGGAAATGCCGGGCAACCCCAGAATGTCGATCCCGCATTCGTGCCTTTTCGCGCCATACGCTTGACCATTTGCTTACCGCATAACGGGCAAACGGGCTTGCTCGTGGTCGCCGCGATGTCAGCATGCGGCAAGCTGACTCCGGCAATTAGCCTGGTCGCATCCACGAGCTGAATGGGGCGACCGTCGACGAATTTCGCTGCCTCGGCGGTGAATGGGCCCGAGGCGACAACAAACCCGCCAGCCGCTCCCTCTGCCGTCATCACGCCGAACAGTTCTCGCACAATCGAGACGCCCACCGCCTGAGCCTTCCAGTGCTTGCATTGCACGACATATTTGTCCTTGCCCATCCGCAATTCGACATCCACCCCACCATCCGGCCCGGCGGCTCCTCGTTCCGTCACCGCATATCCACGCTCCCGGTATGCTTGGGCAACCAGAATCTCAAACTCTCGCCATGTGAATCTGGCCAAGCGCTCAGTTGCATCAGCCGACTTTGCCCATTGGGTCAATGACCTGGCACGCCATGCCCTGAAAACAGAAACTGCGGCGCCCGACAAGAAAGCGAAGGGAACCAGGACCTGCAAAACAGGCACGTCACGCCAATCAGCAAGGCAGGCGTATTGGGCGAGTGACTCGGCAGGCCTGCAAGTGGATGTAAAAGTAGAAAGCTGAGTAGAGCAAGCACTAGAGCCAGCCACCAGGGCAGCATGGCCGCAATATCGATCAAGTCCTCTATCGGACTACGGGTACTCCGCTTCGCCATACGTTTTCCATCAATATCGGTATTGCACATGCGGCTACGTGAAACCGTATCCACCTTCACGGGCCGGTCGCGCACAAGGCCACGTAGTAGGCGCGGGTTGAAGTGGTCAACCAGTGCTGGATTTCTTGCAGCAGCGCCATAGACCGTAGGGCACACATGCGGCGAATCGAGCTTCGCTGCAGATGCCCTGCCAAGGCATCATGCCGTACGGCCTTATCTCTAGCTCAACCCGGCCAAGCGGGCGGAGCGGTATAGTAAACAGCAGCCGGTCTATCCGCAGGTCGCCAGGTGTGGGGCAAAGTAGCCGGCTCGGCGCATACGGCCAATGCCCGGATTCCGCGCGGGTTCCCTCCGGGGACCCGCCCTACCTGGCTTTTCTTCTCAGCTTGCTAAGTACAGATTGCTTACAGCTTGCCCATCAGCAATCACTTTTCGAAGGGTCGCGGCGTCATACTCCGACCGCCCATCTAGTTCACCAGAATCATTGTGAACCGCCCCGGATTTCGTAGAGGCCATTTGGTTTAAGTCAGGCCGGTACGGTCAGCTGACTGGCGAGTTGCCGGTAGTAGTTTGCCTCAGCCTCTGCCGGCGGGATATAGCCGATCGGTGCCA
>NZ_JAYRLZ010000049.1:0-19991 GCF_041904975.1 Chitinimonas sp.
CCACTATCCGCGAGCAAGTTGCTGGCCTATGCAATGAGGGATACAGACTGGCGCGGGCAGCTTGCCGAGCAGTACAAGGCCGCCGTGTCGCCGCTGCATGGCTTTCGGGCCGATCTGCTTGAGCGCGGCCGGCATGGCCTCGATGACTGGGCGGCGCAAGCGGCACTAGCCGAGCAGGATTGCGAGGCGGATGAAATTGCCGAGGTCGAGCCGGATGCCGTCGCTGGGTTGGTGCTGCCTCCCCGTGCGCGACTGCTGCGGCAAGCGGAAGCGGAAGCCGACGATGACGCGCGCCATGTATTGGTTGCCCGCATTGAAGCGCTGCAGGATGACGTTTGCGGTCGGCTCGCCAGCGCCTTGGCCCAGATCTGGGCGGCGGCGGATTGCCCGCCGTCCCGATGGCTGCCGACATTTCACCTTTGCATTGAAAACGCTACGACCGTGCAAGCGCAAGCCAAGCAGGTCGGCAATTTGCAGGCCGAAGTATGCCGTCTAGGCCCACTTGCCGCGCAAGCCGAGCGCCAGCGTAGCGAGACGGTAGAGGCCAATCAGCGCCACACGGCAGCGGAGCGGGCCGCATGGCTAATGGAAGCGCTCGGCAAATGGCGGCAATCGCCCCGCCCGCCTAAATACTGGTATGGCAAACGGCCCAATATTTCCCAACTGGCCGAGGCTGTTTCGGCCAGTTTCCCCGGTGTGCCGGTCAAGACTATCGCCGATGAACTCGGCAAGCATCGCGCTAGTTTCCGGGACTAGTCTCGGAAAGTACGGCGGCTTGTTTCAATGCATCCACTGGCACCGCATGGCGTGCCTTGAGACCGCAAAGGAGCAAGTCAATATGCAAGCCACCATCCGCCCCAACCACAGCAAGGCCAAGGCGCCGACGGTTGCGCCACCCCGCGCCCACTCGGATAGCGCGCCCGCCCCGCTATCCCTGCTGCGCCTGCCGGAAGTGCTCAATCGCTGCGGCTTGTCGCATTCATCCGTATGGCGCTTTATCAAAGCCGGCACCTTCCCCGCGCCGGTGGTGCTGGGGGCAAATTCGCGCGCTTGGGTGGAAAGTGAAATCAACGGCTGGATTGCCGAGCGCATCGCCGCGCGTGGCGAACAGAAATGCGGTGTGCAATGAGCAGCACGCCGCTGGCAAGGGGGATCAAGACGCGATTGGCCAATCAGCGCTACAACCGCCAGCTTGACCGGGAGTTGGCCGTGATCGAAGCCGGGCACCGGGCGGGGCGGCCGTACTGGCGGCCGGCCGACTTCCCCGCCGCTGGTGCCGGACTGCGGCCCGCCCGGCGAATATCTCGCTATCTGATGACCTTGCGCCTGCTGGCGCCGTCCGCCATGGCCCGCCGAAGCGGCCTGACGACTCACTAAGGACTCCACCATGAACACCTTGAAAACGACCGCCAATGCGGCCGACGGGGCCGGCTACGCCGACAATCTGATAACCCGGCTAGTGCAGCTGTGCTGCCGACTACCCGAACCGTGCGCCGTGGCGCTGCTGGCGCTGGCCGTGCTTGCGCTGGATCGACTGAGCTGGGGGGCATGACCATGGCGCGCATCGACCTATTGCAACTCAAGGAGGCCGCCCGCAACCGTTGGCCGGCCATCCTGCAAGCGGCCGGCATCGAGCCGCGCTTTCTGGCGCGGCGGCACGGCCCTTGCCCGGTGTGCGGCGGCAAGGATCGCTTTCGCTTCAATGACCGCGACGGGCGCGGCACCTTCATCTGTAACCAGCATGCCCCCGAGGGCGGCGACGGCTTTACCCTGCTGGCCGCTTGGCTGAATCGTTCCTTTATCGAGTCGGCGCGTTGGGTGAGTGACTACTTGGGCGGCGCTGCCGTGGCGGCAAGCACAGCGCCCCGTCCCGATCCGGCCAAGGTGGCAGCCGAGGCGGCGGCGCGCGAGGCCAAGCGGCGGCAAGCGCAGGAACGCAATCTGGCCCGGTGGCGGGCGGCTAGGCCAGTGACGGCAGATTCCCCCGTGGCGACGTATCTGCAGCGGCGTGGCATCGCCCTGTCCGCCTTTCCTGCCGCCCTCCGCTGTCATGCCAGCGTGGATTACTGGCAGCACAGCGACAACGGCAAGCCGGTGAAGCTGGGCAGCTTCCCTGCCATGCTGGCGGTGGTGCAAGGCCCGGTCGGCGAGTTGGTCGGCCTGCATCAAACCTTCCTTACCCCGGACGGCCACAAGGCCGCCGTGCCAGCGGCGAAGAAGTGGACCGCCACCAGCGGCGAAGCACGCGGCGCGGCAGTGCGGCTGTTCCCCGTCGGCCCGGTGCTGGCGGTGGCAGAAGGCATCGAAACAGCCTTGGCGGTGCGCGTAGCCAATGGCTTGCCAGTGTGGGCGGGTTTGTCGGCCTTTGGCGTGGCGCACATGGCACTTCCCGAGGTCGTCGGTGAGGTATTCATCTTTGCCGACCATGACGCTAACGGCACCGGCCAGCAGGCGGCCGAGACACTGGCGGCCCGCTGTCTGGCGGAAGGACGCACGGTGCGGGTATTGCTGCCGACCACGGCGGGTTGCGACTGGTTGGATGTGTTGACCGATGCCAAGCGGGAGGCGGTGTGATGAGCGGGCACATGAACGACGATATGCAGCGGCTGCGGCATCCCGAACAGTCGCCGGCCCGGCAGCCGGCGGCCAAGGCGCGCACCAAGCCGGCAGCGGACAGCGAACCGGCCGGCGTGACCGGCTACACCTTGCGCGACGATGGCCTGTATTGGGCTAAATCCGACGACGCCATGCCGATCAAGCTATGCGGCTGGCTGCGGGTGCTGTCGCACACGATGAACCGCGACGATGCCGACGTGGGCCTACTGCTGAGCTTCCGCCACTACATCACCGGCGGCACGGTGGAATGGGTGGCGCCGCGCCGGCTGCTGTACGCGGAAGGCTGCGCCGAGCTGGTGGGCGGGCTGGTGGATCGGGGCTTGTGGCTGTCGACCAATCCGGCCGCGCGGCGGGCGCTGGCGGCCTATCTGGTGGGCAGCCAGCCGGGCAATACCGTGCGCTTGGTGCGAACGGTGGGCTGGCATGGTGACGCCTTCGTGTTGCCCGATGGCGTGGTGGGCGCGACGCCGGAGCCGTTGCGCTACCAGCCGCGCGGGCAGGCGCCGGCCCACTTCCAGACGGCGGGCACGCTGGCCGGCTGGCGCGAGTCGGTGGGGACGCTGGCGGTGGGTAATCCGCTGCTGGTGTTGTCCATCGGCATGGCCTTGGCGGCGCCGCTGCTGCGGCTGGTGGGACTGGATTCGGGCGGCTTCCACCTGTACGGCAAGAGCAAGGACGGCAAGACCGCCATTTGCGATCTGGCCGGCTCGGTGTGGGGCAAGCCCAAGGGCTATCGCGTGACGTGGAGCGGCACGGCAACCGGCATTGAGTACGCCAGTGAAACCTTCAACGATCTTCCGATGGTGCTGGATGAAATCGGGCTTGCCAAGCCGCAGGATGTGCATCTGGTGATCTACCAGCTTTCGCAGGGCGTGGGCAAGGCACGCGGCCGGGCCGACGGCGGCTTGCGCGAGCTGACGCGCTGGACTTGCGCCGTACTGTCGAATGGCGAGCACGATCTGTCCACCTATCTGGCCAGCGGCGGCATCAAGGTCAAGGCCGGCCAGTTGGTACGCTTCATCAACCTGCCTGCCGCCCGGGCACATGGCGCCTTCGACGCGCTGCACGGGCATGGCTCGCATGCCGAACTGGTGGCCAGCCTGTACCGAAGCGCCGGCCAGCACTACGGCACGGCCGGCCCAGCCTTCATGGGCAAGCTGATCGAGGCCGGCGCCGAGCGTCTGCGCGAGGTGGCCGACGACGCGCTGCGCGCCTTCGCGGCCCGGGTGCTGCCGGGCGACGCCAGCGGCCAAGCGCGGCACGCCTGCCATTACTTCGCGCTGGCGGCGCTTGCCGGCGAGCTGGCCAGTGAATGGGACTTGACCGGCTGGCCGGCCGGGGCGGCCACCGAGGCGTGCGCCGAGCTGTTCGCCGGCTGGCTGGGACAGCGTGGCGGAGCAGGCGAGCATGAGCACGCCGAGTATATTCGCCATCTGCAAGCCTTTCTGGAGAAGAACGGCCAAGGCATGTTCACGCCGTTTCAGGGTGAGGACGCGCCGCCGCCGACCGAGGAAGCGCACCGGCCGCGCACGCTGTATCAGGCGGGCTTCGTGCGGGAGGAAAAGGAGTACACCAGCGGCCAGATTTACGACGGCGGGCGTGACGGCGAGCCGGCGCCGGTCGGCAAGGTGGTGAGCACCGCGCGCACCTACTACATCACCCCGTCCGCTTGGCGCGACACGGTGTTCGCCGGACTGGACGCCCGCGCCGCCGCCCGCCACCTGCTGGTCCTTGGGGTGCTAGATGGAGGCCGGGAAGGCGGCAAGGCGTCGCCCTATCGCAAGGTGCGTTTGCCCGGCATGGGCAGCAAGCCGGTGAACTGCTATGTCGTCGGCCCCAAGCTGTGGGAGATCGAAGCATGAGCGGCGAGGCGCTGGGTAGTGGTTTCTTCGCGGCGCTGGGCGGGTTGGCCACGGCATCGGGCAGCCCACCGGCTGACATGGAAGCGGGCGCGTTTCGGGTGGATGTTCCGGAAAGCTTCGGAACATGTTCCGAAGGTGAAAAATGCAAGCCATTGAAAAAAAACAATGTTCCGACTGTTCAGAATGTTCCGGATATTTTTGATAGGAGGGGGAGAGGGGCCGGAGGCGAGGCCGGCGAGGAGGTATCTCCCGCGTTACGTGGTCCGGATAATCCCCGGGATTGGATAGCGTCGCCGTCTTTTGAGCGGCTGCTGTCCGAGCTGGCCGAGGCGACCGCCTGCATCCCGGCCGAGGTCGCCAGCATTCGCCGCCAACTGGCCGGCGACCCCTCCTTGCTGGCCAGTTTGGTCAAGGTAGCCATCGGCTACGGTTGCCCGTCCGCCCTGCAAGCGTGCCAAGGCAATGGGTCCTTACTGGAGTAAGGGCAATACGGGTCAGGCAGGCGCGCAATCGCGCTAGCTGATGGCAGCAAGAGTTAGTGAAATGGTGGCAGGTGAAAGATAGCGCTTGGCTATCAATGCAGGGACGGCCAGTCTGGTTAATGTAGCCACCGGCTACGGTTGCCCGTCCGCCCGGCAAGCATGCCAAGGTAATGTGTCCTTACTGGGATAAGGGCGAAGACGGGGCTGGCAAGCCCGTTCTCTGTCTACCTGAAGTCGCCCCTAGACTTCCTTCCTTGGTGCAGCGGGCTTGCCGGGGTAGGGGCGGTCAAAATCCCTTGGCCGCCTAGGCCCGCCGACCGCGCTCAGTTCGTTTGTTTGAGCGAGACCGAAAAACTATAGGGGGGGTCAAAAATATGGCACTGGTGATGAGATCGCGCTACCGGATAGCAATAATGCTATCGGCTTGGGCGATTGGCCGGCAGTGAGTTGGCAAGCCGCCAAGGGCGGGCAGAAAGTCCGGCAGGGGGCAGGCTGGTGTTTCAGCCTCGCTTTACGCCTTCCGCACGAACGGCAGCACCACCGCGCCAGCCTTGAGGCTGTCTAGGTAGTCCGCCCAGCGCTGCATCATCTCTCGCCGCCGGGCGAGGTGGGCGGTGCGGTTGTAGGCGCGGCCATTTGGGTCTTTCACCGCATGGGCAAGCTGGTGCTCGATGAAGTCCACCCGCTCTTCCAGTTCCTCGTCTAGCACCGTGCGCGCCATGGCGCGGAAGCCGTGCGGGGTCATTTCATCATTGCCATAGCCGAGCCGGCGCAGGGCCGAGCGCACGGTGTTGTCGGACATGGCCCTATCCTTCGACAGCTCGCTCGGAAAGACATAGCGGCCGCCCCCGGTCAGCGGCTGCAACTCGGTCAGGATCGCCACGGCCTGCATGGCGAGCGGCACAACGTGCTGGGTCTTGGTCTTGGTGACGAAGTAGCGCCATTCGCCGGACGCAAGATCGACATCGGCCCACGCCATTTGCCGCAACTCGCCCGGCCGCTGGAAGAGCAGCGGCGACAGGCGCAGCGCGCAACGCGTGACGAACGAGCCGCTGTAAGCGTCGATATCGCGCAGCAAGGCGCCAATCTTGGTCGGGTCGGTAATGGCGGCGAAGTGCTTCTTCTGCGGCTTGGCTAGTGCGCCGATCAGGGCGTGCGCCGGGTCTTGCTTGGCCCGGCCGGTCTGGATGGCATAGCGGAACACCTGGCTGCAATTGCTGCGGGTGCGGTGCGCCGTTTCCAGAATGCCGGCCGCCTCAATGCGGCGCAGCACCGCCAACAGCTCGGGGGCGTCAATATCGCCAACCGGCCGGCTGCCGATCCACGGAAAGACGTGGTTCTCCATGCGCCCCAGCACCTTGCTGGTGTTGGTGGCCGCCCATGTCGGCGCCTCCTTGGCAATCCACTCGCGGGCAATCACTTCGAAGCTGTTGCTGACGGCTTCACGGCGAGCCGTCTTGCGCACCTTTTTGTTCTGCCCGGGATCAACGCCAGCCGCCAGTAACTCGCGCGCCTCTTCCCGTCGCTTTCGTGCAACAGCAAGAGATACTTCCGGGTAAACACCTAGCGCCAGCGTCAGGCGTTTGTTGTCGAAACGGTAATCCATCCGCCAATACTTGCCAGCCGGTTTCACCAGCAAGTACAGGCCATCGGCGTCGGTAAACTTCGCCGGCTTGCCGTCTGGCTTGGGCTTGGCGTTTTTGCAGGCGGTATCGGTCAGCGGCATGACGGTATCTCCCCCTGACGGTACTTTTGTTGACGACACTTGCTGATACCGTCAAAAGTACCGTCGCAAATGACGGTATGTCGTGACCCGGGATGATACGCCGTAAAACAACAAAAAACCCGCAAGCCAGTAGCTGTGCGGGTTTAGAGATGGCTTGCGATGCAATGAAATTAGGTTTTGGTGGCTATGACTGGACTTGAACCAGTGACCCCAGCATTATGAGTGCTGTGCTCTAACCAGCTGAGCTACATAGCCAACAAAGAGGGCGCGATTATCCACATCGTGCCCCACTTCGTCAAGCCTGTTTCACCCCTTGCTTACAGCAAGGCCGACCGATCATCCCGCCGAAAGCCTGGCAACAGCGCCGCCAGCGCCAATTCCTTGGAAAAACCGATCACTTTGAACAGCTCGCCCATCTCGGCCGGACCAAGCAGTTTTTGCGTAGCCGCCGCCGCCTGAAAGTAAGCTGGTGTATCGAGCGGCAACGTGCTCAACAGGTCCAGCACGCCCGCATCGATCAGGAAGGAGGACTGGGCGGTATAGCCTTCCAGCACCCAGCCTGCGGCGTCACCTGCGCGCCAGATTGCGGAAAAATCCACATGAGTAGTGATGTCCTCGAGCCCGGGCAGATGGAACGGGTCATCGTGAGCGTGATGGCGGTAGTGGCACATCAAGGTGCCGCGATGGCGCTGCGGATGGTAGTACTCGTCCTGGGCAAAGCCGTAATCCGGCAAGATCAGCGCGCCGCGCCGGGTGATGCGGGCAAGCGTGGCAACAAAGGCGCAGGCTTCTGGCTGGATTTCGGTCAGATAGCCGTCAGGCAGATCCATACCCATCAGGTGCTGCACGTACTCGATATCGGCCAGCGGACGGGTGCGCCAGACCAAGCCTTTGTCCCAAGCGACACCGCGCTCCAGCCAGGCATCGCCACGCCGCTCGACCAATCGACAAGGCATGGCATCGAGCACCTCATTACCGACCATGCAGCCAGTGAACTGCTCCGGCAGCCGATCCAGCCAGACCACCCTTGGCAGCAAATCAGGTAATTGCGTGGCAATCCGCTCGCGCTGCCGTTGCGCCAGTTCGGCGGAAAGCTCCAGGATCAGATAGCGCTCCGGCAAGCGGCCCATTTGCGCCAGCTCGGCCAACAAATCGACCGCCAGACAACCCGAGCCCGCGCCAATCTCCAGCACATCGCCGCCGACCGCCTCCAGCACGGCCGCCACCGGCTGCGCCAGTGCACGACCGAACAGCGGCGTCAGCTCGGGCGCCGTGACAAAGTCACCAGCCGCGCCAAACTTGCGAGAGCCGCCGCTGTAATAGCCAAGCCCCGGCGCATACAGGGCCAGTCGCATATAGTCGGCGAACGAGATCCAGCCAGACTGCTGGTCGATGCATTGGCGGATATGCGCCAGCAAGGCCGCACTGGCCCGCATTTGCTCGTCAGTGGGCGCAGGAAGTGAGGCCATGTGTTAGATTCACCGCAGTCAAAACCGCAGTTTAACGAGAGGCGAACATGCAGGGCAAAGTGGCATTGATTACCGGCGGCGCCAAACGGGTTGGCGCACAGATTGTGCGCACCCTGCACGACTCCGGCTGGAACATCATGCTGCATTACCGCAGCTCGCTCAGCGAAGCGCGCGCCCTGGCCGCCGAACTCAACCTGCAACGCGCCAACTCGGTGGCGCTGGCCCAGGCTGATTTGCTCAATATCGCCAGTCTGCCGGTACTGATCCAGCAAACCATCAGTCAATTCGGCCGGCTTGACGCCCTGGTCAATAACGCCTCAAGTTTTTTCCCGACCCCGCTGGGCGAGATCACCGAAGACAGCTGGATTGACCTGATCGGCAGCAACGTCAAGGCGCCCCTGTTCCTGGCGCAGGCAGCCGCGCCCGAGCTGAAAAAAACCGAAGGCGTCATCATCAGCATTGTCGACATCCATGTCGACCGCCCGATGAAGCACCACGCGGTGTATACGATAGGCAAGGCCGGCTTGCTTGCCATGACTCGCGCCTTGGCCCGCGATCTGGCACCGGAAATCCGCGTCAATGCAGTGGCACCCGGCGCAAACGTCTGGCCCGATGCAGACTCGGTATTTGATGAAGTTCACCGGCAACGCATCATCAGCAGTATCCCGCTCAAGCGGGTTGGCGAGCCGACAGACCTGGCCCGCACCATCCGCTTCCTGATCGACGATGCGCCCTATATCACCGGCCAAGTCATCAATGTCGACGGCGGAAGAAGCATTTATCTATAAGGCAAAAGCAGATTTCCCTGTAAAATCACGCCCTTTTCGCATTTTCAGGGCGCCGATATGGATGCCATTGCCGCAACTCAGCACACCACCGACGCCGATCAAAAGGCCAAATACAATGCCGACAAACTGGCCAAACGCTTGCGCCATGCCGTCGGTGACGCGATTAATGATTTCGGGATGATCGAGCAAGGCGATCGCATCATGGTCTGCCTGTCGGGTGGTAAAGACAGCTATACCATGCTCGACATTCTGCTGAGCCTGCAAAAAAGCGCGCCGATCGATTTCGAGCTGATTGCCGTCAATCTCGACCAGAAGCAACCCGGCTTTCCCGAGCATGTCCTGCCCAACTACCTGGAAGGCTTGGGCGTGCCCTACAAGATTGTCGAAGAAGACACCTATTCCATCGTCAAGCGGGTAGTGCCGGAAGGCAAGACCACCTGCGGGCTGTGCTCGCGCTTGCGGCGCGGCATTCTCTACCGGGTGTCGGACGAGTTGGGCTGCACCAAAATCGCGCTCGGCCATCATCGCGACGATATTCTGGAAACCCTGTTCCTGAACATGTTCCATGGCGGCAAGCTCAAAGCCATGCCGCCCAAGCTGGTCAGCGACGACGGCAGGCATATGGTGATACGCCCGCTGGCCTATTGCCGAGAAAAGGATATCGAGCGCTATTCGCAGATGCGCGGCTTTCCCATCATCCCGTGCAATTTGTGCGGCTCCCAGGCCAATCTGCAGCGGGTGGTGATCGGCGACATGCTCAAGGACTGGGATAAACGCTATCCCGGCCGGATCGAAACCATGTTCCGCTCCCTGCAAAATGTTGTCCCCTCACACTTGGCCGACCCGAAGCGCTTTGATTTCAAGAATCTGCAGACGCAGGATCATCCGTTTGAAGATGGCGATACCGCATTTGACAGCATCGAGCTAGCCGAGCCCGCCACACCGCTGGGCATCGTGAATATTCTTGATAGTCGCGACAAACAACAGGGCTGCCACTGATGCTGAGAATGGGCAAACGACTGCATAAATCGGTCGGCGACGAAACGGTGGTTGATGTCAGCGAAAAGGACGGCATACGCTCGCTCCACTTGGGCTCGGATGCCATCCAGAGCTCTATGCGCATCAAAGACCCGTATGAACTGGTATTGGGCTATAGCCGCTGCCTGTTCGCCTTTTTGTTGCTGCGCGAACCGCCTCGCGAGATGGTGATGATAGGCTTGGGCGGCGGCTCGATACCGAAATTCATCCATCGGCATATACCCGAAACCCGCTGCACTACCATCGAGTTATTGCCACAGATTATTGCAGTGGCCCGCTCCATGTTCTGCCTGCCACCCGACGATGAACGGCTAAAGGTGATCCAGGGCGATGGGGCCGCCTACATCACGAATATGGTCGAGCCGGTTGACGCCATCTTGCTGGACGCCTTCGGCCCCAATGGCATTGCCGAATCATTATCAACCGAGGCGTTTTTCGGACTTTGCCATGATCGCCTGACCGCAGACGGCGTATTGCTAGTGAACCTGTGGGGCTCGGACCCGAAGTTCAATGCCTATGTCGACCGACTGTCCCGCGCATTCGACTCCCGCATCCTGTGTGTGCCAGCCCGCCAGAAAGGCAATGTGGCAGCGCTGTGCTTCAAGCGCAATTACCACAACCCGACTTGGGCATCGCTGACCGAGCGAGCCACCGAGCTGGAGCAGCGCTATCCGCTGGAATTTCGCGAGTTCGTCTCCGACCTCGCGAGAATGAATGTGCATAACGAACGCAGATTGATCATCTAACGCCTAACTGAAGCGTCAGACCAAGCCAACGCTCGCCTTGCCAAGGCTGTCTTTCAGACGCCGTGGCACAGAAAGAACATTGATTCATTGAGCGTATACAGCAAGCTCGCCGCGTCAGCACCACCACCAACAGCCCGTCACCACAAGGTTTGGCGACCATTGCGCAAGGCGAAAGCGAGCCGCCAGTATCACCTCGCTTTCCTTCACCTCGCCAATGTGAAAAAATCGAGACAACTTAACGATTTTCACGGTGATAACCATGCTCGATCGAGACGGCTATCGCCCCAACGTTGGCATCATCATTTGCAACGACAGAAACCAGGTTTTTTGGGGCAAACGGGTACGCGAACATTCCTGGCAGTTCCCACAGGGCGGCATCAAGGCAGGCGAAACCCCCGAACAGGCAATGTTCCGTGAATTACTGGAAGAAACCGGCCTGCGGCCGGAACATGTACGCATTCTCGGCAGAACCCGTGAATGGCTGCGCTATGACGTACCCACCCACTGGGTACGCCGCGAATGGCGCGGCACGTACAAGGGGCAGAAACAGATCTGGTTTCTGCTTCGCCTGGTCGGTCGCGATTGCGATGTATCCTTGCGCGCATCGCACCATCCAGAGTTCGACGCCTGGCGCTGGAACGAGTACTGGGCACCGCTTGAAGCCGTCATCGAGTTCAAGCGCGGCGTCTATGAACAGGCCTTGTCAGAGCTTTCGCGTTTTTTGAACCACCAACCCAAGCCTACGCATTTGCGTCGGCAACACGCACCACGTTGATCGCGGCATCGCGGCAAAAACTCCCGCGATACGGCGCCCCCTCGCATGTCGGAAGCCAGAAAACCAAGGCTTCCGTGGTATTTTCATGAAAATTTATAAAGAAGCAGTTGGTTGCAGTGCACAAGACCGACTAAAATCCCGACCATGCGCCAAAAAATTCTTGTCTCTGGAGGAGCGGGCTACATCGGCAGCCACACCTGTGTGGAACTGCTGGCAGCCGGCTATGACGTTGTCGTAGTCGACAACTTCTCCAACAGCAAACCAGCCGTTCTGGATCGCGTAAGTCGCATCGCTGGCCGTGATGTCACTTGGTACGAAGTGGATTTGCGCGACAAATCCGCCTTGGCTCGGGTGTTCGCTCAGCATACCTTCTCGGGCGTATTGCACTGCGCAGGCGTCAAGGCAATCGACGAAGCGCAGCGATTTCCACTCAAGTACTACCAGCACAATCTGGAAGCCAGCCTGACGTTGATCGAAGCGATGACCCAGCATGGCCTGCGTCGCTTGGTGTTCAGTTCCTCAGCAACCGTTTACGGCGAGGCCGCTCGCGTGCCTTATCGCGAAGAGGCGCCGTTGGCGCCCAACACCGTGTACGGTCGCAGCAAAATGATGGTGGAAAACGTGCTGCAAGATCTGGTTCAGGCCGATCCAAGCTGGCATATCGCCATCCTGCGCTATTTCAACCCGGTTGGCGCGCATTCAAGCGGCCTGATTGGCGAAGACCCGAGTGGCATACCGGGCAACCTGATGCCGCATATTTGCCAGGTTGCCATCGGCAAGCTCGATGAGCTCGCCATCTTTGGCCATGACTATCCTACGCCTGACGGCACCGGGGTCCGCGACTATCTGCACGTGATGGATCTCGCTGAAGGCCATGTCAAAGCGCTTGAGTATGTTTGCCGCGAGTCCGGCCTGCTGACACTGAATCTTGGGAATGGCCGAGGCTACAGCGTTCTGGAGATGGTGCGCGCTTTCGAGCATGCTTGCTCGCGCAAAATCAATTATCGCTATGCGCCACGTCGCGCAGGCGACCTGGCAAGCTACTATGCCGATGCACGTCGTGCCAACGAGGTGCTTGGCTGGCGCGCCCATCGTGACTTGTCAGAAATCTGCACCGATGCATGGCGCTGGCAATCCCAGAATCCGGAAGGTTATTCCTGATTTCATCGTTTGATATTACTCGTCGGAGTTCATTTTGATACTCGTTACTGGCGGCGCCGGATTTATCGGCGCCAATTTTGTTATTGATTGGCTCGAAAATCATGACGAGCCCGTGATCAACCTCGACAAGCTCACTTACGCCGGCAATCGTGACAGTCTGGCCAGCTTGGCAAACAATAGCAAGCATCAATTAGTAGTGGGCGATATTGGCGACCGAGCCTTGCTCGACACGCTTCTTTCGCAGCACCGACCCCGCGCCATTATTAACTTTGCGGCAGAGTCGCACGTCGATCGTTCGATTCATGGCCCGATTGATTTCATCAATACGAATATCCTTGGTACATTCCATCTTCTGGAAGCTTGCCGGTCCTATTGGCAGGCGCTACCAGCGGCCAAAAAAGACACGTTCAGATTCCTGCATGTATCGACCGACGAAGTTTACGGCTCGCTTGAAGCCTCCGATGCGGCCTTTACCGAATCCAACCCCTTCCAGCCGAATAGCCCCTATTCTGCATCGAAGGCCGCGTCCGACCATTTGGTACGCGCTTGGCATCATACTTACGGGCTGCCGGTTTTAACCACCAACTGCTCCAATAATTACGGCCCATTGCAGTTTCCGGAGAAGCTGATTCCATTAGTCACTGCCAATGCATTGGCAGGCAAACCATTGCCAATCTATGGCGACGGAATGAATGTACGCGACTGGCTTTATGTTGGCGACCATTGCAGCGCCATTCGCCGCGTCTTGGCAGATGGCAAACTGGGCGAAACCTATAATATTGGCGGCTGGAATGAACAGCCCAATATCGACATCGTCCATATGATCTGTGACTTGCTTGATGAAATGCGCCCTCGCGTCGACGGCGCCAGTTACCGCCAGCAAATCACATTCGTAAAGGATCGTCCGGGGCATGATAGGCGCTATGCGATCGACGCACGCAAAATCGAGCGGGAATTGGGCTGGCGCCCGGCTGAGACATTTGCCAGCGGCATTCGTAAAACCATCAGCTGGTATCTGGAACACCAAGAATGGGTAGAACGCGTAACGTCAGGTGCGTATCGCCAATGGATTGACACCAATTACTCTGAGCGGACATCAGCATGAAGGGCATTATTCTCGCAGGTGGATCGGGTACCCGGCTATATCCGGCAACCAAGGCAGTTTCGAAGCAGCTGCTCCCTATCTACGACAAGCCCATGGTGTATTACCCGCTCACCACTTTGATGCTGGCGGGCATTCGCGACGTACTGATTATTTCGACCCCGCAAGATACACCGCGCTTCGAGCAATTATTGGGTGATGGGTCCCAATGGGGTATTCGCATTCAGTACCGCGTTCAGCCAAGTCCGGATGGGCTCGCCCAGGCATTCCTGATCGGTGAAGACTTTATCGGCGACGATAGCGTCGCCTTGGTATTGGGCGACAATCTGTTCTACGGGCATGATTTCCAGAAGCTGCTGACAAATGCCGCACAACGTGACACCGGTGCGACGGTTTTTGCCTATGCCGTCAATGATCCGGAACGTTATGGGGTGGTGGAATTCGACGCGACCGGGCGGGCAATCAGCCTCGAAGAGAAGCCGAGCAAACCGCGCTCGCGCTATGCCGTTACCGGCCTCTACTTCTACGACAACCGCGTGGTCAATATCGCCAAGTCGATTAAGCCATCACCACGAGGCGAGCTTGAAATCACAGACGTCAATTCACAATACTTGGCGCTTGGCGACTTGAACGTGGAAATCATGGGCCGTGGCTATGCCTGGCTTGACACAGGCACCCATGAGTCGATGCTGGAAGCATCGCTATTCATCCAGACACTGGAAAAACGCCAAGGTCAAAAGATTGCCAGCCCGGAAGAAGTTGCGTTTCGCCAGGGATACATCGATGCGGAGCAACTCAAAACACTGGCCGCTCCGATGCTCAAAAACGCCTATGGGCAGTATCTTCTAGGCCTCTTGGCCGACGATAGTCCACTGCGCTGATGCGCATTGGTGTCCTGCTTCCTACGCGCAATGCGGGTGCGCAATGGCGGCGCTGCCTGGAAGGTCTCCGTCGACAGACCCAGCACGTTCACCGCGTGCTGGTGATCGACTCATCATCGACGGACGACACACGCGCTATCGCGGAGGCTTTTGGATGCGAGGTGATTGTCATTGATCAAGCCGACTTTGACCATGGTGGGACTCGCCAACTCGGAGTTACTGCACTCGCTGACTGCGACATTGTGATCTGCATCACCCAAGACGCCATCCTGGACGACCCGACCAGCCTTGCTAAGCTTTGCTCGGCGTTTGCTGATGTGGATGTCGGCGCCGCCTGGGGCGCTCAACAGCCGCATGCCGATGCGACGCCCCTGGCAAAACACGCTCGCAGCTTTAACTACTCCACTGCTTCGCGCGTCGTCACCTATGCCGATCGGGTCCACCTCGGGTTGAAGTGTGCCTTTGCCTCAAACTCCTATTGCGCTTGGCGAACATCCGCATTGGCGCGCATCGGGGGCTTTGAGCCTGCAACACTGTTTGGAGAAGACATGCTCGCCGCAGCAAAGCTGCTACGCGACGGCTGGAAAATTGCTTACCAGGCAGACGCCCTGATATTCCATTCGCATAACTACAGCGCATTGCAGGAGTTCAAGCGATATTTTGACATCGGCAGCTTTCACCAGACTGAGTCATGGCTAATCCGCGAATTTGGCAATATCGGCGGCGAAGGAATGCGCTTTATCCGTAGCGAACACCAATTCCTCGCTGGCCATGGAATCATCTGGCATGCAAAAGCAATCCTTCATACCGCCGCCAAATTCGCAGGGTATCGCCTTGGGCTGCTCTCCGCTCACCTACCCACTACCCTATGCACAATGCTGAGCATGAACCCTGGCTGGTGGGCCCATCTCAATAAGCGCCATCGCGCCGAATAACCACCCATACCGTCTTCGCAAGGATAAATATATCCAGTGCAAGGCTCCAATTCCGCACATAGTACGCGTCAAGCAATACTCTGCGACGATATGTGGTTTTATTTCGCCCGCTAACCTGCCACAAGCCTGTCAAACCAGGTCGCACCGAAAGATAGTCAGGCAAATACTTACCATATCGACGTAGCTCGGCGTTAACAATGGGCCTAGGGCCAACCAAGCTCATATCTCCACGTAGCACATTCCACAGTTGCGGAAGTTCATCCAGACTAGACTTCCGCAAAAGATTTCCCAGCCTGGTAACTCGAGGGTCGTGTTTCAACTTGAATTCGCGTTCCCATTCAAGCTTGGCGCCTGGATTGCTCGCCAGATATTCAGCCAAGCGTGCTTCGGCATTTGGCAGCATAGTACGAAATTTGAGGCACTTGAATGTCACTCCGGCGCGACCAACGCGCACATGCGAGAAACAAACACTGCCGCCCTCCATCATCAGCAATATCGAAATCAGAGCCATAAATGGACTGAGAATCAACAGTGCACAGATAGCCAACACCAGATCGACAATTCGTTTCAGCCGAAGCAATGCCACCCTGAGGTAAGCCTTATTCAAGGCAAAATCTTCCTCAATACGGCCTCGTTCAGCTCACCAATATAGGCTTCGCCAATGCTACGCAGGAGTACAAACTTGATACGACCACTATCAACTTTCTTATCTTGCTGCATTAGCTCAAGCCAACGTGTGTAGCCGAGCTCGGGAACATCGATGATATGCCCGGCAGCCTCAAGCAGCGCCACGATACGCGCACAATCTGGCTCGCTCAGGTCGCCAGCCATATTGGCTGCGCGAGCCGCCAACACCATGCCAACGGCTACCGCCTCACCATGCAAGCGTACGCCGTAACCTAGCCCCGCCTCTATGGCATGACCAAACGTATGCCCCAGATTGAGCAAGGCGCGTACCCCAGACTCTCGTTCATCTGCCGCAACCAGTTCAGCCTTGATCTCGCACGATCGGGCGATAGCATATTCAAGCGCTGAGGGATCCCTTTCCATCAGGCGAACAATGTTTTGGCTCAGCCAATCAAAAAAGTCCCGATCCGCAATCAAGCCATATTTGATCACCTCTGCAAGGCCGGCCGAAAACTCCCGATCCGGCAAAGTCTTAAGAAACTCAAGATCGATCAACACCATGCGCGGCTGATAAAACGCGCCAATCATGTTTTTGCCTCTGGCATGATTTACACCAGTCTTGCCACCAACAGAGGAATCGACTTGCGCCAGCAAGGTTGTCGGAATTTGAAAGAAGGGCATGCCTCTTTGGTAGATAGCTGCCGCAAAACCAGTGATATCGCCAACGACTCCACCGCCTAAAGCAACCAGTGCTGTTTTGCGCTCGCAGCGCATTTCCAGCAAGCGATCAAGCAATACCTCGATTGTCTCCAGTTGCTTATGCGCCTCGCCATCAGGAAGCACGACCGCAGAAACATCAACTCCCTCTGCGACCAGCCTGCTTTTCACGTGATCAAGATATAAAGGAGCAACGGTTTCGTTGGTGACAATCACAGCACGAGCTTGAGGCATGGCAGAAACAAGTTCCGTACTGCACTCCGTCAAGGCATCACCGCCTATAAATATCGGGTATGCGGCATTCGGCAATTCGACATTGATTCTATGCATGGCGTTTCTGGATATCTCTGAGTATTTGCTGAGCTTGATGCTGTACACTTTGCTGACTGGTATCCACGATCATATCTGCGATTTCTTGATACAGCGGATCGCGCTCCCGATACAACATCTCAAGCCGTCCGCGCGGATCAGCGATTTGCAATAATGGCCGATTCTTGTCCAAGCGGGTTCGCTGGTACAAATCCTCCGGCGATGCACGCAAGTAAATCACGAACCCATTGGCTGCCAAACAACTTCGATTCGCAGCACTAAGGACAGCGCCACCACCCGTCGCCAGTACCAAACCCTGCCGACGACACAGATCATGGATCGCTTCTGTTTCGCGACTTCGGAAGCCAGCCTCACCCTCTATGTCGAAGATGGTCGGGATTCGCACTCCCGTGCGTGCCTCCACTTCATGGTCAGAATCGACGAAGTCCTTGCGAGTAAGCCTCGCCAACGCACGCCCGACGGTGGTCTTGCCCGCCCCCATCAATCCTATAAGAAAAAAATTGCCCGGCAAATTCATGCCGGGCATTGTAACGCAGTCTTGCGACTATTTGACCAGAGACTCTGCCGGTAAAATCTTCGGCGTGATGAAGATCAGCAACTCGGTACGCTGTTTGGATACTGACTTTTTCTTGAAAAAATTCCCAAGCAAGGGCACGTCGCCAAGCAGCGGTACTTTGTCTTCCGTACCATTCTCGGCTGACTCATAAATTCCGCCCAATACGGCAGTATCACCATTGCCAACCAGAACATTGGTATTCACAGACTTCGTGTCAATTGCGGTACTGCCATTAAACGTGGTCGGGGAATTCTTTTCCACAACCAACTCCATGTAGACACGACCATCAGGGGTGATTCGCGGCGTCACATCCAATGTCAGCGTGGCATCCTTATACGTCGACGAAACGTTCCCGTTTCGATCCAGAATCAGGATAGGGATTTGTGTACCTTGCTTGATCGTCGCTTTGGTTTGATCGCGGGCAACCACCCGAGGGCTGGAAATAATCTTTCCTTTGCCTTCCGACTCCAACGCCTGCAACTCCAGGGATATCAGGGCGCCAACCGAGGCGTTGAAAATAGACACACCGAAGTCACCACCACTCGAACCGGCCGAAGGCAGATTTACGTTTGCATTCCGCTGACTCAAAAAGTCTGTCTGGCCTGTCTTTACGGCAGATCCGGCGCCGGTCCCCGATCCACTACCAGAGCCTGACGATGAAGATGAAGATGACGACGAACTCTGTCCGGATCCGGCGAGATTAAAGCCGGTCAAAGTATCGTAGACATTATTTCCATTAAACCGCTGCGCTGCTAGTGCTAGCCGACCGCCAAGGGTCCTGCCGAAAGTATCTGATGCCGAGACGATCCGAGCCTCAATCAGTACTTGTTTGGCCGGAACATCAATTTTCGCCACCAGTTTTTCGATCTGAGCCAACCTGGAGGGTATGTCCTGTACAAACAGGATATTATTATTCGGTTCAACCAAGGCCGTACCGCGCTTGGTCAGAATCGATTGCTTCTCGTCAGTCAATATTTTCTTGAATGCATCGACCTTGAGGTAATTCAGCTGAAATGACTGCGACCGCAGCGGCTCAAGATCTTCGACCTGTCTACTGGCTTCGAGTGCCAGTTTCTCGCGACTGGCAATCTCGTCACGCGGTGCAATCCACATCACTGACCCATTTTCGCGCTTATCCAGCCCCTTGCTCTGCAGAATCAGGTCAAGCGCTTGGTCCCAAGGCACATCCTTCAAGCGCAGGGTGAGGTTCCCCGACACCGTATCGCTGGTGATGATGTTTTTACCAGTAAACTCGGCAATAACCTGCAGTACGGTACGAACCTCGACGCTTTGGAAGTTCAACGACAATTTGTCGCCTTTGTACACAGGCTTATCCAATGCAGCCAGTTTTTTGGCCTGCTCATCAATGTTGCGTACATCAACAATGAATCGATTATCTGCCTGGTATGCCGAGTACTCCCAGTTTCCACGAGGAGCTATTACCATTTTTACAGAATCGCCTTGCGTATAGGTATCAACGGTCTGCACAGCAGTACCGAAGTCCGCCACATCCATATGACGCTCAAGCTGTCGGGGCAAACTGGTCTTTGCAAACTCCAGCACCAGGTCCTTCCCCTGCTGGCGAATATCGATGCCAACTGCTGCGGTAGTCAGATCGACAATAAGGCGCCCCTCTCCTGCATCACCTTTTCGGAAGTCGACATCTTTTATCGCCTCTTTTCCTGAGGCAGCGACGGCAGACGAAAACTGCGCAGATGTATTTTTGACCGTGGCCACGTTGTCGATAGCATTGCTATCAAGCACGACAAGCAACTTGTTTCCATCGATCTTGGTTTCGTATCCACTACCCTTAACCAAGCCAAAGACCATCCGCGTGCGACCATTTGCCTCAGCTAGGCTGATGGCCTTCAAATTGCCGCCAGCAACCGGAATGGACGTTTTCCCGGTACCGTTGGTCATGTTCAAAAAGTCGAGCGCAACGCGTGGGGGCGTATTCACCGCAAAACTGGCCGGCGCGGCACGCAGGTCACTCTTGAAGGTAACGGTAATCTCTTGCCGATTAGACGTTTCCGTTTTCACGTCAACGGACTTGATCACATTTGGCTCTTCAGCGAGCACAACGGCTGCCCAAAATGTAAACATAGCAAGGGCAATGCGTTTCAACATGCTGTGCTCTTTCATTTCTTTTGCTCCGTTTCATCAAGCGACAACACACTGGT